>CAMYND010000041.1:0-7858 GCA_947259645.1 Thermodesulfovibrionia bacterium
TCAATCCCGGTTTCTCCCTTTGTCCCCGTGGTGCGAAATCCAGGATTCCTTTCAGCAGTGGAACTCCACGTACAGATCCACCCTGAGGCCCTCATGTATCTGTTCCCGAATGCTGGCAGTTATGTTGGCGGTGACATCCTGTCAGGGATTCTTGCTTCTGAAATGTTTGACTCTGATAAGCCCTGCGCCCTGATCGACGCTGGAACAAATGTCGAGATCGTGGTCGGCAATAAAGACTGGCTGCTCGTTGGCGCCGGTGCGGCAGGACCTGCACTCGAGGAAGGCATCGCTGCTGTCGGCAGGAGAGCTGAAAGCGGTGTTGTTTATGACATAACAATCAGAGAATCAGATATGGAATGCAAAACCTTTGATAACAAAGAGCCCCAAGGCATTTGCGGGTCAGGTATGGTCAGCCTTATAGCTGAAATGTATCGCACCGGGATAATCGGCAATGACGGGATACTCAACCCTGCCCACAGTGCTGTACATCGTGAAAATGGCGAGAACTTCTTTGCTCTTTCCTGTTCACCCCGTGATCGACTGGTGATCAGACAGACTGAAATAGACAATTTTCTCAGCTCAAAGGCTGCCATGTTCACCCTCCTGCTGGTAATACTGCGGTCGGTCGGGCTTGAATTTGGAGATATTGAGAAAGTATATGTCGCAGGAGCACTCGGCAATGGGATCGATGCTCAAAAGGCCGCCAGTATCGGCATGCTCCCGGAATGGCCGCCTGAAAAAATCATCCCCATTGGCAACGCGTCTTTAAAGGGGGCACTGATGATTCTCAAAGAGAGCAGCCTCCTGCACAAGGTTGATGAGATAAGCAGGAGTATTACCTACAAGCATATGCACGATGACCCTGAGTTCATGAAGGAGTTCAGGGGGGCCATATTTATTCCACACACTAACCCTGATATATTAAGGTGAGGACTTTTCCTGCTCTTTCTTTTCCATTTCCTGCAGGATAGAAACCGATTTCTTCCCTTCCCTGTATAAGGGAAAGAGCTCGGCTACAATCTCATAGGCTTTTTTCGCATTCGACACCTGTCCCAGATGAAGACCGGCTTCTGCATACATAAACAGTATTGACGCCCTTGGCTGCTTTCCTTTTTCAATATAATCATCATAGGAAGGTGCACTCAATTCCAGAAGAAGGTCCCATTGCCCATTTTGGTAATAGCCTTTGGCGAGCGAGTCTTCAATGATACTCCTCAGCCACGAATCAGGGTAGCGTGCCTTAAACTCATTGTAGCGTTTTTCAGCTTTGTCTAATTCTGGAGGAGAATAGTCTTCGAGGTACATGGTGATAAGTTTCCAGTAACTTTCCTGTGCAAGGGGAGCGTCAGGATATTCAGTTATGATCTTCTCATAAAGAGCCTCCATCTTTGGCAGAACAGCCTGTCTGCCCTCGCTGGAATAGGAGAGATCAAGAATTTCTGAAAAAATATCAAGGGACCGTGACTCGTCTTCTGCCATCGCTGCTTCATCAGGCTTTTTAATGGCATCGCTCTCTCTGATCTGCTCATTAACGGGGAGTATCTCTTCCTTTTTTTCCTCTGGCCTGAAAATCTCCGGAGAGGTTGCACAGGACACAAGGAAAACAGTGATAAACAGTGCATAAAAGCATATATATTTAGATTTCAACTGTTTTTCCTTGTGTATTATCATCATTAAGACCGTAACACGGATTAATTATTTCTGTTTATCCTCATATTCTTATCGGCATCTCTTCTCTATTCTACAGTGGCGATTAAATAACAGATGGTTCAGTTCCAGGGAAGTGCTGTTGAATCAGGTATTGCTTCTGCGGGCTGGTCTTAGGTATTGAGGCTTTCCATGCTCTTCAATTACAACACATATTTAATGAGCACAAATCCGCCTATAAGAAGAATCATGAAAACAATGCAGAGGATATTGAAATACTTGTCGATAAAACTTTTTATAGCGGGTCCGAATTGCCATATGAGTCCCGCAACAACAAAGAAACGGGCACTTCGGCCTACTATGGACGCCAGAAGAAATTCCCAGAAATCAAAGGTGAAGACACCTGAGGCTATTGTGAACACTTTATAGGGTATGGGCGTTATCGCCGCAATCAGAATACCCAAAAATCCGTACTCATCGTACCACAGTTTGACCTTGTCCATAATAGGCTGACCATGATAAAAATCAACAATGGGCTGACCGATCGCTTCATATCCGTATAAGCCGATCCCGTAGCCGAGAACTCCTCCGAGAACAGACCCGATTGAACAGATAGCCGCATATTTCAGTGCCTTCTTCGGGATAGAGATTGCGAGCGCAATCAGTAGTACATCAGGCGGTACAGGAAAAAAAGAGGACTCTGCAAACGCAAGAATAAAAAGTGCGGGAACTCCATAGGGAGTTTCGGCCCAGTGCAACACCCAGTCATATATTTTTTTAATAAATTTCAATGGTTATAAGTATTAAATCAATAATTTACTTGAAGAAGAAACAGCGTTGATCATTACAGGGATTATAAGGCACAAAAAAAGGCGGGGTCAATTTCGCCGCCTTTTTTGTTAAGCTTACAACCTAACTGCCAGGGGGGTGATTAACCGCCGCCGCTGCAAAGATTTCTTATCGAACTGTTTATTTTTTTCCAGACCTCTCCACCCGATTTTTTCCGCTCTATGGCTTTTCTGCCAGGCCGGGCTGATTTATATTCAATACAATTAAATTATACCAATTCCAACCTATGCTGTCCAGCAAAAAAAGCAGGCTCAGCTCAATCATGTGTGTGTGCCTATGCCCACATATTAGGTACGAATCAAACCAGGCATTCAGGAAGCAGATAACTCCCTGTTTTTAATGCTTATTTAAATGATGAGCGAAAAGAATGAAGCTCTGACAAACTGTGACTTCCCGGTTTTCTCACTGAATACCCGGGTTTTCTGATCACATCACCCTCTTCAAACTCATACCCGGACAGATTCATGTCTACGGCCCTGTTTTCAGTACCTCTCGTCTCATCATTTTCACCTGACAGATCTTCAGGCATGGACAGGGGGCGCTCTTTCCTATATGTAAGTAATTTAAAGATTTTTTTGCTGTTTTTAATTAGCTGTTTCATTATCGGTCCTCCTTTTTGTGGCTACTAACCTCATTGATTGAGGTTAGTTTACTGGATCGACGAAAAAGTGCTAATGAATAGCGTGAAGTAGCTAGAGCTTTGATTTACCCTAAGGGTACCCTGAAGCGGACTGTTTGTCAAGAGAAAAATGAACCCTGTACAGCGGTCAAATTCCGGCCTTTTTTACGCCTTCCCGCGCAAGTGAATCAGCCTCTTTATTCAGTTCTCTCCGCACATGGGTTATGGTACAGCTCTTAAAAACTCTGACTATTTCCCGTGCCCGGTTGTAGAAGGGGATGAGTTTGTCATTTTTGACCTTGTACACGCCGTTCATCTGCCTCACCAGCAGCTCTGAATCAAGAAACACAGAGAGTTTCTTGATCCCTAATTGCGCTGCCTGTTCAAGCCCCCTGACCAGGGCCGAATACTCAGCAACGTTGTTCGTAGCCATGCCGATATATTCTGATATCGTAAAGCAGCTGTCAAGGCCGGATATCTCTTTCTTATTGTTTATCAGGTTGATGACAACACCGATTCCGGACCTGCCCGGATTTCCGCTGCATGCTCCATCACAGTACATTTCCGCAGTCAGATCTCGATTTTTGATTTCAGGAAGATTTTCAAACAGACCAGGCTGCGTACGGTGTTGATCAGACATTAAGCTTCAGGTTGGTTGTCCCCGGATTTCTCTTCAGGCGGGGCAGGCGGTAAATAATACAGGAAGCGCTTACAATAAAAACAGGTATATATTTTTTCACTTCTCTTTATATCATTAAATAACTGGGGGGGTATGTTCGTGTGGCAGCCAAGGCATACTTCATTCTTTGTTTCTACTACAGCCTTGTCTCCAAGCCTTTTTAAAAGAACCATGTACTGCTTATAGTAATCCTTGTCAATTCTGGAGGTATACTGATCTCTTTTTGCCTTGTGCTGGTCAAGCTCTGTTTTCAGCTTTTCCTGATCCTCCCCCAGCCTTTTCTCCTGTTTCCGGTAATCATCCTCAGCGCTTTTAACTTTCATCTCTTCATCTTTGACGTTTTTTTCAAAAGACTCAATCTCTTCCATGATAACGAGAATCTCATCCTCTACCGTAACTATGCTCTTTTCAAAGCCTTCTATTTCCCTTAAATGTGCTTCGTATTCTTTATTTGTCTTGATCTCAGCAGCCCTTGATTTCATCTTACTGATCTTGTCCTGAACTTCATCCAGACGCATGTCACAATCTTTTTTCTTCTTATTGAGTGCTTCATATTTTGTTCTGGACTTTTGAAGTGCGTCATTGGCTTCTTTCAGGGGGGCTTGATACTGCCTCAGCGTCCGCGGCAGCTGCTCAATTCTTTCTGCAGCAGAAAGAACGACGGAATCGATATCCTGCAGCTCAATCAGGAATTTTAACTGCTCGTGCAATTCTGCCTCCAGGAATTATTTTTTTCACTCTACTGTATACCATAACAATCAGCATTAAATTTGGTTCCTCTGCGTCCCGTGGTCCTTGGTGGTGGGCCCACCAGGACTCGAACCTGGGACCAACCGGTTATGAGCCGGTCGCTCTAGCCAACTGAGCTATGGGCCCTCCATGATAAATACTAACAAGACATTCTATGACAAAATGCTTGGAAAAGTAAACTCTGCGAAAAGTTCATTGACTGGAGACAACATGATCCCGGGAGAAGCAGGCGAGAAATAGTGTGGCTGTCAGAGGCTTTTGGTTTCAACAACCCCTTCGTAAAATTCGCACTTCTTGCAGTTACCAATTTTCTGGGCAATGGCACCACTCACTTTCTTTCCGCAAAAAGTCCCTGCTATGGCCCAGCAGATCCGACCGTAATTCGGGTATGCAGGACACCGCATATTCACTGCTCCTTCAGCGCTTTCAACTCCGCACTTTGTGAACTCCCAGCAATTTATTTTATTACCCTCGCTGTCTGTTTGATAGGGAAAGAGCATTTTAAGTGAAGTGCCCCTGTTTAATTCACTGTCAGCAAATATCAACCCGTTATGCTCATCAATAATTTTTTTACATATGGAAAGACCGAGACCTGTTCCTAACCCGATCTCTTTTGACGTGTAAAAGGGTTCAAACATCATATGCATTGCCTCCAGAGGCAACCCGGGGCCATTGTCAATCACCTCTATGGCAACATATTCGACTTCCGATATGGTCTCCATGTATGTCTTCACATGTAACATCCCGCCCTCAGGCATAACGTCCAACGCATTCGAAACAAGATTGTCCACTGCCACCCTTACCTGGTCCCTGTCGATGAGCACGTGAGGCAGTGATGCAGTCAACTCCGCCTTAATCTGAACTTCCTGGTCACTGGACACACTGTTGTAGGTTAAAAGAGACTCCTCGACAATCGAGTTTATCCCCTGATATTTCAATTCATACTTTGCTTCTCTTGAAAAGGTGAGTACATCTCTCAGTATGCGCTCAAGCCTGTCAACTTCTGAGACAACGATTTCAGCATAGTCCTTTTCCCTGGACCCTGCAGTGAGCTTCTTATTCAGACGCCGCGCGAAGCCGCCGATAGAGGTGAGCGGGTTCCGTATTTCATGGGCAACATCAGCTGTCAGCCTTCCCAGGGCAGAGAGCTTTTCAACCTGAATGAGTTTCTCCTGAACATTTCTCAATTCCTCAATGTACCCTTTCTGATCAGCATTGAGCTTTTCAATACGGGACTTTTCATTCTTCAGTTTCTGGGAGAGCATGCCAAGAGGTATCGCAAGTAAAAACAGGAAGGCCACTCTGACAAAAAAATCTGTCCAATGCTCCGCAATAACGGGAAAGCCGCAGCTTACCATGTAGAGCAGAGAAGCGGAAAAGGCAATCACTGTGCCGGTAGCAAGACCAAAATAAAATGCATACAGGGCGGTAATCAGGTAAAACCCGTTCAGAAAAGAACTGTCAAACCCGCCAGTTACATAAACAAGCAGAAGGGCATAGAGCAGGTCAAGCATCAGGGCCGCCCCATATACGTAATCCTTATTCCGGGGCGCGACAAACATCCATGAGTAAAGCACCAGACTGTAGAGGGTAAAAAACGTAAATACAGTGATCACATGCTCACGAGTCTGCAATGAGATGTCAGTAAATACGAGCCATCCCAGTCCACCGCATAAAATAATGAGGCGAATGCATAAAAAAGCCAGATCTGTGACATCGTATCTGTCTCTATACCTGTTCAGATAATTTCTCAATTTCGAATCAGAATGCATATCTACAGAAACAGGCAGCATCATTGAAAATAAATTTCAATTCAGCGACAGTGATTTCTCTCATGTTTATTCGACTCTGTTCACGTTTCATGAATATTGGGCCAGATTGATTCATTCCTTTTTTTCGGCGTATAACGACAAATACTTTATGTTACATATGTAATAAATAATGAACACGCGGTGTTGCAGTTCACTAATCACAGTATATCCTGAACATCCGTAAAACGATACTATTGTTCACTCAGGCAGAGTCTCTGAACCTTCTCTGCAGTCACTCCTGCAAGTTGATGTTTTGTAGTAAGATCATACATAATACTCGAATGAATTCCACCTTTAAAAAAGTCCATTCGGAGATTCTGCGGGGAATGAAACTGTCACGATGCAGAAAATGCGGATGTATGAGAGGCACCCTTGAGAATCTGAAAGCATCATTACCGCTGCTAAAGCTTTCAGACGCAAAAAATCTGCTTGAAAATGTAAATGAATGGTCCGGGCAGCTTGAACCGCAGGAGTACCCCTGCTTCGGGTGTAAATACTGTATTCCACCGGAAGCAATGACTCTGCTGACACGCAAGTATCCTGTTTTGGCTTCAGCGACACTCTCAAGCTGTGAAATCAAGATTGACACCAGCTTGTGGCCGCCTGTTGAGGGCGAATACACCATATTAAACAGCTCTGCTCCGGTAGCGGTTTCCACCCTTTCAAGTACTAAACTGGAAGACAAAGTTGCGAAACTGAACCCTGAAGGCCTCTGCATAATAGGAAAGACAGAAACAGAAAATATCGGGATCGATAAAATCATAAAAAATGTGATAAGTAACCCTGCTATCAGCTTTCTCATTGTTACCGGGAAAGATACGGCAGGCCATCAAAGCGGCAAAGCTCTCCTTGCTTTGTGGGAGAACGGTGTTGACAAAAATATGAGGATTATCGGGTCAAAAGGCAGGCGCCCTATTCTCAAAAACGTATCACGGAAAGAGATCAGTACATTCCGGAAAAAAATACAGATTGAAGACATGATCGGCACTGAAAATTCGAGGTCAATAGCAAAAAAAATACGGGAGCTGTCCCAGCAAGCAACAACAGCAGGGGCTTCTTCTGGTTGTGGCTGCAATGATGAATCGTGCATGCCCACTGCTCAGCCTGTACGTGCCCCTCTCATGCAGGTCGGCCTTTCAGATTGTGGCTGTGGGGATACCTGTACTGACCAGCCTGTTTCGACCAGTATTGTTTCAAAACCAACGAAGACTGTCCCTACTGTCAAGGCAGCAAAACAGAGTAAAACCTCGATCAAACTTGATAAAGCGGGATATTTTGTCATTCTCCCTTCGAAAAAAGATGCGACAATACTGGTAGAGCACTACTCTTATGACAATAAACTGCTCAGGAAAATAAAAGGAAAAAACAGCAGGGACATCTATTTCACAATCATTAACAATAAATGGGTTTCAGAATTAAGCCACGCCGCGTATCTGGGCAAGGAGCTCCTGAGGGCGGAGCTTTCAATGAAGAAAAGGTTCAAATTTGTTCAGGACGGGGCCT
>CAMYND010000041.1:7929-31858 GCA_947259645.1 Thermodesulfovibrionia bacterium
AACAAATCAGCATGGGAAAAATAACTGCAATTGCCAATCAGAAGGGGGGCGTCGGAAAGACAACATCTGCCATTAACATAGCTGCGTCCCTTGCGGCAGCAGGCAAGACAGTACTTCTTATAGATACAGATCCACAGGGAAACTCAACGAGTGGACTGGGGCTGGATAAGGAAAATCCAACGGGAAGCCTCTATGATCTTTATACTGATTCAAAGTCGATCGAAGATATTATACAGACAACCGCTTTGGAGCAGCTGAAAATAATCCCGTCAAACCTGGAGCTCATTGGCGCTGAACTGGAACTTGCCGCGAAGGAAGGCAGAGAAAGCATTCTCAAGCATTCCCTTGATAATGTGAGGCATAAGTATGACTATATTTATATAGACTGTCCGCCTTCGCTGAGCCTGTTGACCCTCAATGGTCTCGTTGCGGCAGACAGCCTGCTGATCCCGATGCAGTGTGAATATTTCGCCCTGGAAGGAATCAGCATGCTCTTAAGGACTTTCGAACTCATTAAAGACTCTTTTAATTCTACCCTTGAAATTGAAGGGATACTGCTTACCATGTTTGACGGGAGAAATACGCTGGCTAACCAGGTCCGTGATGAGCTCAATAAACATTTTGGTGACAAAGTGTACAGGACAATTATTCCCCGGAACGTAACCCTGGCAGAGGCGCCAAGTCATGGGAAACCTGTTATACTATACGACATCCGCTCAAGGGGAGCTCAAAGCTATCTGGAACTTGCAAAGGAGATAATCGGAAATGAAACCGGCATTGGGTAAAGGCCTGGCTGCCCTCATTCCTGACAAGGGCAAGAGTACATCAAGAGACCGGTCCAGAGAAATACTGGATCTGGAAATTAACAGGATCAGCCCGAACAAATACCAGCCGAGGAGGATTTTCAGGGACAATGCCCTCAATGAGCTTGTTGCGTCAATAAAAGAAAAAGGCGTTATTCAGCCTGTTATCGTGCGCAAATCAACAGACAGCTCATATGAACTGATTGCCGGCGAGAGAAGATGGAGAGCTTCCCAGATGGCAGGACTGAAGAAAATCCCTGCACTGGTAAAAGATGCGGCTCCTGTAGAGGCCCTTGAACTGGCGCTTATAGAAAATATTCAGCGGGAGGACCTCAATCCCCTTGAAACAGCAGAAGCATTTCAAAGGCTGATAACCGACTTTAAAATCACTCACGATGATCTGTCAAAAAAAGTCGGAAAAGACAGGGCTACAGTAACGAATTACCTGCGGATTTTAAAACTCCCCGATGGAGTCAAACATTGGATCGCGGAAGGTTCACTCTCCATCGGCCATGCCAAGGCCCTGCTTCAGATAGAGGACCAGAAACAGCTGATTCAGATCGCGAGAAAAGTCATGGAGAGCGGTTTAAGTGTAAGGGCAACTGAAGCGTTAGCAAGAAAATTACCGACCGCGTCCGGTTCCACCTCATCACCCAGACCCCCGAAGGATCCGCAGATCGCATCACTTGAGGAAAAGCTCATGCACAGCCTGGGCACAAAGGTTTACCTGAAGCATAAGTCAAACAAAAAGGGCGGAAAACTGGAAATAGAGTATTACTCCCTTGAAGAACTGGACAGGCTCCTGGACATCCTTATACCATAGTACTGATTTCTTCTCTTATTATGTTCCCACGGCATTATCCAGCATAAAGATTCAGTTTTTTTCTCCTGATTTCTTATGGGAAATCTCACGGCTGATTTTCTCCAGGACAAGGCTGACAGGGTCCTTTGCATCAATGGTTATCGCTTCTTCAGCTTCATCCAGTATCTGAAATTGACTCTCAATCAGGGATGCGTTGAAAAAATGATTTTTTCTCACCTTTAATCGCTTCATTGCTGTATCAACATCCAGCTTCAGGTAAATAAGGGAGATCCCGAGGTCTCTTGACAACGCCTGCCTGTAAGAGGATTTTAACGCGGAGCAGGCCAACACGATATTCTTCTGTTTTTTTGACTCTCTCTGGAGCAGTTCATTTAAGTTGTTCAGCCATGCTGATCTGTCTTCATCGCTTAAGGGGATTCCCTGTTTCATTTTCTCGATATTCCCTTCAGGATGGAAGTCGTCTCCGTCATAAAAGACAGCGTGAAGTTTTTCTGCCAGCTTTTTTCCTATAGTAGTTTTACCTGAACCGGCAACCCCCATTATGACGATCGGAAATTTTATCCTCATAGACATCGAACCCCTCAGATTGAGAGAGATTTCTCTGATTACAACAGCTCATTTACGAAAAAATTGCCGGTCTTTTCTTTCCCTATTGTCGTTTCAGGTCCATGTCCGGAAAACACCCTGGTCTCATCAGGCAGTTTAAGAAGCCGCTTAAACGATTCTTTCAGTTTCTCTATGCTTCCGCCCGGAAAATCAGTCCTGCCCACTGAACCCTGGAATATTGTGTCCCCGGTTAATACTATACCTTCACCATACAGACAGATTCCGCCAGAGCTGTGCCCGGGGGTATGCATGACGATAAATTTCAGTTTACCCACCTTGACTTCATCGCCCTCATCCAGAAAGCCGTCAGGCTTTGGTAAATTGTCCAGAGCGTAACCCCAGATTGCTGCCTGATCACTGGCAACATTATAGGTCTCAACGTCCTCTTTATGAATAAGGATATTCGCCCCTGTCTCTTTTTTCACGTCCCCGGCTCCGCCGATATGGTCAAAGTGCGCATGAGTAAGGACAATGGCTGAGACTTCAAGCCCCAACGTTTTTATCTCATCCATAATCCTGTCTGCTTCGTCTCCGGGGTCAACAACAATCGCCTGCTTAGTCTCTTCGTCACCTATAATGTAAGCGTTTTCTTCAAGTGGACCTACTACAAGCCGTTTTATTATCATTCTTTTTCTCCTCGATATTCTCTCGTTAATGACTTTCTATCATACATTATCCATGATTCTCTTTCTGTGTTGGCGTCCTTTTGATCATATTCAGAACAAACTTCAGTTCATCACTTTTCATCAAATACATAGCAACAAAATACAGTCCCGCGCATAGTGCCATTACAAGACCGAGTGTACCTGCTTTTTCAACTATTCCGGCCCCCTGCTTCCACATAAGAACATTCATTGTCCAGAGGCCGGCAACTCCCATTATACAAGACGCAACCGCTGTTTTAATAAAGGATGCAAATATTTTTGAGCCGTCTACCCCCTGAAGCTTTCTTCTCAGGAGAAACAGCAGAATTAAAAAATTTAGAGAGGCTGCAATCGCATTTGCAAGAGCAAGTCCTCCGTGTTTCATCGGGCCCATGAGAATAAAGCTGAAAAGTATATTTACCAGAACTGAAAAAGCAGCGATCCTGACAGGGGTTTTGGTATCCTGCATGGAATAGAATGCTGAAGCCACGATCCTGTACCCAACAAAGGCCCATATACCCGATGAATAGCATATCAGCGCGTATGCTGTTTCCCGGGCGTGGTCCTGGGTAAACTCACCCCGCTGCAACAATACATGAATGATCGGATCGGCAAGCGCGATAAGTCCTGCCATGGCAGGAACTGTAATGAAAAACAGAAGCCTCAGTGAAAAGGAAAAGGTCTCTCTCAACCCATCAGTGTCATTTTTTGATGCGTATCCGGAAAGTGAAGGCAAAACCGCCGTAGCCACGGCATTGCCGAATATTCCGATCGGGAGGTGAACAAACCTCATGGCATAGTACAGGTATGTTGCCGCGCCGCCGGCAAGAAATGAGACGAATATCGTACTGATAAATATATTTATCTGGGCAACACCCATCCCAACGACAGCAGGGATTAACAGACGGAGTATTTTCTTTAAGCCGGGATGGGAAAAAGAAAATACCGGCAATGCAAGAAATCCCTTTTTCTTCAGTTCCGGAAGCTGGATGAGCACCTGGATCGCTCCTCCGATAGTTACCCCCAGAGCAATGGCAACCAGCGGCACGCTGAATTTCGGTGCAGCAAAAAGCGCTGAGATGATTATTGAAACGTTAAGAAACATAGGTGCCAGAGCAGGCACAAAGAATGATTTAAGAGAATTCAATACTCCCTTTGCGAGTGCAGCCACGCTGATAAAAAAGAGAAAAGGGAACATGACCCTTGTCAACAACACGGTAAGTTCAAACTTTTCGGGGCTCTTTATAAAGCCGGGGGCAATCACAGACACAACTGAGGGAGCAAAAACAATCCCCGCGACACACAGCAGTGACACGACTGAAAGGAGAAAGGCAAAGACTGAGGAGGCGAGTTTTTTTGCCTCATCCCTTCCCTCAACAGTAAGTGTCTCGGTAAAAACAGGGACAAAAGCTGCTGAAATAGAACCTTCCGCAAATAGCTCCCGGAAGAGATTGGGGATCCTGAACGCGATAAAAAAAGAGTCGGTAGAACCACTTGCTCCGAATATCCTGGCCAGGAGAATATCTCTTACAAAACCCAGAACACGGCTGCCTGTTGTTGCGATGGATATCTGTCCTGCGGCTTTGGTGACGCTCCGCTTTTCATCCATAAGACCTTGACTTTCCTCTATCTTTAATGTTAAAAAATGATTTGCTTTAAAACGGTCTTTGCATTGACTGAAATCAGCTCAATCGTAACATATTATTACCTGGAGGTATAACAGTGCCGGCAAAATCCACACCCAACAAAAGCAAGTCTGCCCTCAAGCGGGTAAGACAGACAGAAAAACTGACATTAAGAACCAAGTCTGTAAAAAAACACCTGAAGACTTTGACAAAAAAGATTGAAACTGAAATCGCCGCTAAAAACACTGAAAATGCGCAGAACGTGTTAAAGCAGGCCATTTCGGAAATTGCCAAAGCAGCAAGTAAAGGAATGCTCCACAGAAACACGGCATCGAGAAAAATTTCACGGCTCACGAAACGTGTCAACTCATTGCTCCCTTCTGAAGCAGCTTAATCAGTAGTATTTCAAGAACAGGCTCAGGCCTTCCTGAGGTCTTAATGCCCAGGTCTGCTTCGTGCAGACTTCGGAATATAATAAAAAAGTCCTTCTCTTTAAATGCGGGGAGATACTTCGTCAGCGTCCTGTAGGTTTTTTCTCTCATCTTAACCGGCCTTCTGCCCCTGTTTCTCCAGAGCAGATAAAACTGTTTGTAATGCCAGTTCAGTGTGCCAAGTATTACAGGTGCTTCATGCGGACCATTGCTAAAAATAGTCTTGAGTATCCTGAATGCCCGTTCCTTTTGTCCCGCGATCACGGAATCAAGCAGATCAAACGTAGAGTACTTTCTCATCATGCTCGTCGAAGCTACAACATCTTTCGCGGTAATGGTGCCCTGCCCGGAAAGTGAGAGCTTTTCAACTTCCATCAGCAACAGGCTGACATCATATCCCACGTACTCTATGAGGCAGTCTACTGCATCCCCGGTCAGTGTCAGTCCCTTTTTTGAAGCAAACTGCTTAAGCCAGCCGGGTACCTGATATTCCCGGATATTAAGCGGATATACCCTCCAGTCAACCTTCAGTGTCTTCTTCGGGGCCTTCTGTGAAAGTATAAGCATGACAGTGCTTTCAGATGGGTCAGTGAGATAGTTCATCAGGACCTTGACGCCTGATGCGGGGATAAGGTGGAAATCCTTCAGAACAATAAACCGTTTCGGAGCCATAAAGGGCAGAGTACAGGCTGTATCTATGATTTCCTGAAGACCTGTGGTGGAGTCAAAAACATCATAATTAAAGTCTTCGGCTTGAGATGCAAAGATCACTTCAACAAACTTTGCGCGAACCTCTTCAAGAAAATAGCTTTCCTCACTCCAGAGAAAGTACAACGGGTGAGGCAGACCTGACTGCAGGTCCTTCTGGAGAGTTTTATTTAGCATACTGTACGATAATTCTGCTCACAATTTCTTTAGCGATTTCACTGCACGCCTTGTCGGTCGCTGTCTGTTTTTCAGCAACGCTCTGACTGACAGTACTCGTTGACTGAAACGTGATTTTTATTGGCGATCTCATCGAATTGAAAGAGGTCACCTTTCCCGCGTCTGTCAGCCTGATATCTACATAGAGGATAATTTCCTGTTCCTTCACGATCTCATCAATAGCGGCAATGGCGCCAAGCTGAAAATTTGTCGCCGTGGTATCAAGCACAACATCACCGCCATCAGTAGTTACCTCAATCCCCTGCCTGATAAACTCTGTTGAGAGCGCGTTATGCAGCCGTTCTTCCAGTCGCGGCTCATAGGTCCTGTTCTGTACCGGCTTGATGGTTATCGATTCAAAGGGGAGGTATCGGGATCCGACCATTTTGTAACCGCATGACATGAGTATAGTTGCGAAGAAAATAAAGATTATTATAATTTCTCTTCTCATTATAATCACACTACAATATTGACCAGCCTGCTTTTAACGACGATAACCTTCCGTATGTCCCTGCCCTCAGTAAACTCCTGTATCTTTGGATCAGCAAAGGCCTTTTCCCTGATAATTTCATCATCCAGCCCCGCAGGAACCATAATCTTCGCCCGCACCTTGCCGTTTATCTGGACAACGAGCTCGATTTCATCATCTTTCGCCGCGGATTCATCCCAGTCCGGCCACTGCATGTTGAAGATACTGTCTTTCTGCCCAATCTCTCTCCAGATCTCTTCCGCCACATGCGGCGCAAAAGGTGAAAGCAGAATAGTCAGAGTCTTTACACTGAATTTCAGAGCGGTATTTTCATCACTGCCCGATGGATGAAAGGCTGATACTTCGTTCATCAGTTCCATCATTGCGGCTATAGCTGTATTAAAATGATAATCACGCTCAATACTGCCGGTGACTTTTTTTATGGTCTGGTGGGTCTTCCGCAACAGTTTGATGGCAGAGGATGAACGTTGATCACTTTCAATAAAACTCTCTTTGTCCCCGCTGCTTAAGAGACCGTGATGTTTATACACGCATGTCCATATGCGGTTCACAAACCTGTAGGCCCCGTCAACGCCTTTATCGGACCACTCGAGGTCCTTCTGCGGAGGAGCAGCAAACATGCAGAACAAGCGAACCGTATCGGTCCCATACCTGTCAACGAGAAAATCAGGATCAACAACATTTCCCTTTGACTTGGACATTTTTGCTCCGTCCTTAATAACCATTCCCTGGGTCAGCAGACAACTGAAGGGTTCACTGACCTGTATAAGCCCTATATCCCTCAGTACTTTTGTAATAAACCTCGAATACAGAAGGTGCAGAACCGCGTGTTCGATTCCGCCTATGTACTGGTCAACCGCCATCCAGTAATCAGCGGCATCTTTCTCTACAGGATTATCATCCGCATCAGGAGAACAGTACCTCAGGAAATACCAGGATGAATCTACAAAGGTATCCATCGTGTCAGTTTCTCTCTTTGCCCGGCCCCGGCACTTCGGACATGGTACAGAAACAAACGACTCCATCTCTGCCAGGGGGGACGATCCTGTACCGGTAAGAACAGCATCGGCAGGGAGCACAACAGGGAGGTCTTTTTCAGGAACAGGTACAATTCCGCAGGTGCCGCAGTATACAACCGGGATCGGCGTACCCCAGTACCGTTGACGGGATATGCCCCAGTCCCTGAGCTTGTAATTCACGACTTTTTTACCCATTCCCTCCTGCTCGAGGTAGTCGGCTATTTTCATCCTGGCTTCCGCGCTTGAAAGGCCGGTAAATTCAGCAGAGTCAACAAGCATTCCATATTCTTCAAAAGCACGATCTAACGGTTCCTTACCTGCAGGGCCTGTCGCAGCTCCGGCACTGTTCTCCGGCACAATCACGACCTGCACAGGTAAATTATATTTCTGTGCAAACTCAAAGTCTCTCTGGTCATGGGCAGGCACAGCCATAACCGCGCCTGTCCCGTATTCCATTAAGACAAAGTTCGCGGCATAAATGGGAAGTTCACTGCCGGTCAGCGGATTCACAGCATAGCTGCCGGTAAAAACACCTTCTTTCTCCTCGGGGTCTGAAGAGAGATTCTCTATCTGCTCGAGTATTTTCTTGTCCCTGACCAGCTCAGCCACAAGGGGGTGCTCCCTGGCAATGCTCATAAAGGTAGTTCCGTAAAGCGTGTCCTGTCTCGTGGTAAATATCCGTAACTTTATGTCCGATCCGGACACAGGAAAATCCAGTTCCACACCCTCGCTGCGTCCTATCCAGTTTTTCTGCATTGTCACTACTTTTTCTGGCCACCCGGTCAGGGTATCCGCATCTCGTAACAGCTCATCCGCATAATCAGTAATCTTATAGAACCACTGTTCAAGTTTTTTTGGCTCAACACTGTTTTCACACCGCCAGCATGTGTCATCAATGACCTGCTCATTTGCCAGCACTGTTTCGCAGGAGGGACACCAGTTTACTGAAGAAGCCTTTTTGTATGCCAGGCCTCGTTCGAGCATTTTCAGAAATATCCACTGGTTCCACCGGTAATATTCCGGCTTGCAGGTGGCAATTTCCCTTCCCCAGTCATAACTTAACCCCATTTTCTTCAACTGGCTTTTCATATGTTCGATATTTTCAAAAGTCCATTTCGATGGATGAACACCATGCTTGATGGCGGCATTTTCTGCAGGCAGGCCAAAGGCGTCCCAGCCCATGGGATGCAGCACATTAAATCCTCGCATTTTCTTATATCGTGTGATCACATCACCGATCACATAATTGCGCACATGTCCGATATGAATTTTTCCGGAAGGGTAAGGGAACATCTCGAGACAGTAAAATTTTTGACGGTTACTATCTTTCTCTACAGAAAATACATTTTCTTTTTCCCACTTCTTCTGCCACTTCTGCTCAATTTCCTGCGCGCTATATTTTTCTTCCAAGAACCGCCTCCGACCTCAAATTGTTTGTCCCTTCTTTTAAACTTCGTATTCTAACATAATTTCTCCGTAAACTTTCTCTTTACAGACAAGACATACCGGCATATCCCGTATGGTAATCCGCCATTGCCAGGGTGAAAATGTCAGCTGGATGCTGACCCCTAAAGAACGGAATTATCTATTGGTTTTTACAGTTAATTTAGTTTATACTACCACTTAATTTTCCTTGAGGAGATATCTTTGATACAAACTGCAGTTTTTAAACATGGACTGACTGGCCTTTTTATCGGGTTTCGCCTGTTCCTGATATTTTTAATGTCTACCTCCCTGTTGCTGTTCAACCTGCACCATGCTGCCGCTGATGAAGCCCCGCTGGTTAAACTGGTCCAGATAACAGGAAACAAAAAAATCAACACAGAGACCATCACCTCAAAGATGAAGAACAGGGCCGGTGTGCCTTTTTCAAAAAACCTTGTTCAGGATGACATAAAAAGACTATACAAAATCGGGTACTTTGACGATATCCGTGTTGAAATAGATACCTTTGAAGGCGGAGTGAAGCTGGTGTTTATCGTCATTGAAAAACCAACGATTGTCAGTATTGATTTTCAGGGGAACAAGGAATATAAAGGGGATGATCTAAAAAGCCAGATAACGCTTGCATCGGGCGCCATTGCCAACCTCTCACTTATCATGGACAATGTGCAGAAACTGGTCGCCTATTATCAGTCTGAGGGCTACTGGCTTGTAAATGTAGTTCCCATCATAAGGGACATCTCTGAAGACGCGCAGGCTCTGACCTTTCAGATCGAGGAAGGGCCGAAAGTAGTTATTGAGGATATCCATATAGACGGCAACAGCGCGATTCCCACGAAAAAAATCAAAAAAGCGATGATGACAAAAAAACGATGGTTTTTATCGTTTATTACCGGTTCCGGAATATATTTAAAGGAACAGGTAAAGGATGATCTGGAGCGTATCAGGCAGTTATATCACAATCACGGCTATATTTATGCGACAGTTTCAGACCCAACAA
The DNA here is from genome assembly GCA_947259645.1 of Thermodesulfovibrionia bacterium. Taxonomy (GTDB): domain Bacteria; phylum Nitrospirota; class Thermodesulfovibrionia; order UBA6902; family UBA6902; genus Glo-13. The sequence continues at coordinate 17,738 of CAMYND010000041.1, forward strand.
TAGAACTCTCTCCGGACAAGAGAAAACTCTCTCTTTCCTTATCTGTTTCAGAGGGGGAACAGTACAGCATCGCCTCTTTGAAAGCAACGGGTAATACCGCCTTTTCAGAAGCAGACCTTTTGTCTGAAATGGAAAGCGCGCCAGGACTGGTATTCAACAGGGAAGCCCTCAGAAAAGACATTGACAAAATCATTGACCTGTATATGGAACGGGGTTATGCAATGGCTGATATTAACCCCATAGTCGATGTTGACTCTGCTCAAAAGATGGCAAATATCACGCTATCTGTTAACGAGGGAGGCATATACAAAATAGGCATGATTAACATCTCGGGAAATACCAAAACCCGCGACAAAGTCGTCAGGCGGGAAATGAGACTGGATGAAGGAAATATTTTTAATAAGAAGCTGATCAAGAGAAGTTACCAGCGCATAAATAATCTTAATTACTTTGAGGAAGTTAATATCACCCCGATGCCGCGGCCGGAAGAAGAGACAATTGATATAAATATTGACGTACAGGAAAAACTGACCGGCATGATTAGTCTTGGCGGCGGATACAGTTCAATAGACAAGTTTATGGTTATGGGAGAAATAACCCAGTCAAACCTCTTTGGCAAAGGGCTCTATCTAAAGGTCAGGGCAGACTTGAGCGCGAGGCGGGCAAATTACAGTATATCTGTGCGGGATCCATGGTTTATGAATAAGCCCATATCAGCATCCTTCAGTGTATACAACGAAATTATCGAGTTTCCCAGTTACGACAAGGAGGCTACGGGAGCCTCTATCGGATTTGGCAAGGAGCTCTCTGAATATGTAGGCGGCAATATTACCTATACCCTTGAGGATGTGCTTATCACTGATCTGGATGATGACGCCTCTATCCTCATCAGAGACCAGGAAGGACGGAAAGTAACGAGCAGCATAAGTCCATCAATCTGGAAAGATACCCGGGATAATCGCCTTGATCCCAGCACCGGAGCGCGCCATGCCTTGAGCATGACTGTCGCCGGGCTTGGGGGTGACAACTTTTTCATTAAATCTCTTGTTGATTCTGGCTGGTATTTTCCCTCTTTCTGGGGTACTACTTTCAGTGTTCGGGGCCGTGCCGGGTACGCAACCGGATTTAATGATGAAGAACTCCCCCTGTATGAACGGTTTTACGTTGGTGGAATCAATACAATGAGGGGTCTTGGTTTTGGTGAAGGAGGTCCCCGCAATGAAGAGGGTGAAAAAATAGGCGGCAATTATGAATTCATCCTCAACACTGAGCTTATTTTCCCGCTTGTAGACGATATCAAACTCAAAGGCGTTGTCTTTTTTGACTATGGCGGTGCCTTTGATGAAAATGATAATTTTGGAATTTCTGACATGAGAAAAACAACGGGATTTGGCTTCAGATGGCTCTCTCCCTTCGGCCCGCTACGGCTGGAATGGGGATATAATATCGAGCCGAAAGAAGATGAAAATGACAGCAAGATTGAGTTTTCAATGGGTGGACTGTTTTAAAAATAATTATAACAATTGATATCAAATGGGAGGAATCATGAAAAAATACTTATTAACACTGGCCTTAATGGTATTTGCCGTCAGCGCCTACGGGGCTGAAATAAAAATTGCCTATGTTGATCTGAACAAGGCGCTGAATGAATCAAATTCAGGGAAAAATGCTGTTGGCATGCTCGAGGAAATGGTCAAGTCAAAACAGGGGGCAATCAGTGATATTGGGGAAAAAATCAAGGTGCTCGAGGACGAACTTTCAAAGCAGGCATCCATCTTGACTCCTGAGTCTGTTAAGACGAAAAAAAATGAGCGTGAAGTTCTCCTGCGCGACTACCAGAGAATGGTCAAGGACTCCCAGGATGAAGTGCAGAAAAAACAGGCTGAGTTTATGGACGTTATTGTTAACGATATCAGGGAAGTTGTAATTAAACTGGGGCGGGAAGGTAATTATACGGTAATCTTCGAGAAGGCTGAAAGCGGCATGCTCTATTATTCCAGTGAAATAGATATAACAGATCAGGTTATCAGCAGTTTTAACAAATCATCCAGCGTCAAGGGAAACTAGATAACGTAAGCCTATATCATGCCCTGAACCAATTTAGCCGTAGCAGTATCAGAAAGAGACAAATGAACCTACATGAACTTTCCAGCCTGATCAGCGGCCGAACTATCGGAAACCCCGATACAGTAATCACCGGAGTTGCAGGTCTTGAAGAGGCAAAAGCGGGTGATATAACCTACCTGGTTGATAAAAAAAACCTGAAAGAGATCACCTCTTTAAAGGCATCGGCAATAATTGCAAAACAGGAAATAGAAGGCCTTTCTTCAAACTGGATCATTGTAGACAATCCCCAGTTCGCTTTTGCAAAGACCCTGGAAATCTTTTACAAGCCTCCTACGAAACCGTCGGGAATAAGTGAGCAGGCGGTTATTGGAAGCAATGTCTCCATAGGCAGCGATGTGTCTATCCACCCTCTTGCCTTTATCGGAGATGACGTAGAGATCGGGACCCGTGTCACAATAATGCCGGGAGTCTATGTAGGAAGTGGTGTGAAGATAGGAGACGATTGCTGTATCTATCCGAACGTTACCATCAGGGAAAATGTTATTCTCGGCAACAATGTAATAATCCAGTCCGGAGCTGTGATCGGTTCTGACGGTTTTGGCTATGTCCTGGAAAAAGGTGAACACTATAAAATTCCACAGGTCGGCGGTGTAATAATTGAAGACTCTGTTGAAATAGGTGCGAATGTCACAATTGACAAGGCAACATTAGGATATACTATCATCGGGCGGGGAACCAAAATTGACAACCTTGTTCAGGTTGCACACAACGTCAGAATTGGCAAAAACTGTATTATCATCTCTCAGGTAGGCATAAGCGGCAGTGTGGAGATAGGTGACAACGCCATACTCGCGGGCCAGGTCGGAGTCAGGGATCATGTTAAAATCGGTCCCTGCGCAATAATAGGCTCACAGTCCGGCATCGCGAACGATATACCGGAAGGGCAGGTATTTTCGGGGACCCCGGCCATTCCGCATAAGACATGGCTCAGGGCCCAAAGTGTATATTCCCGGCTGCCGGAGTATGTCAAGAGATTGCAGAAGCTGGAAAGAACCCTGGAAACCACACCTGAGAAAGACCACGATGATTAGGTAAAGTGTTTTATATGCGCCTGCGACGTGTGGGGCAGAGAGACAGATTACTCTGTTTATTGTCGCAATTAACGAATAAGGAGATACGTGACATGATGAACAATAAAGAAATTCAGGACATACTTCCGCATCGCTATCCCTTTCTTCTCGTGGACAGAATACTTGAAATAGAACCAAATAAGAAAGCTGTGGGCCTGAAAAATGTAACGATAAATGAACCCTTTTTTCAGGGGCATTTTCCTGATTTTCCGATTATGCCGGGCGTGCTCATTGTTGAGGCCATGGCCCAGGTGTCGGGAGTGCTCTCATTTCATTCAGGAGCAACTGGGAAATCAGTATATTTTATGAGCATTGAAAAAGCCAAGTTCAGAAAACCGGTGGTCCCCGGTGACCAGCTTCGCTTTGAAATAACCATTCTGCATCAAAGGAAAAAGGTCTGGAGGTTTTCCGGTCTGGCCTTTGTAGATGAAAAACTCGTCGCTGAAGCTGAATTTACAGCAATGATAAATGATGAGGGGTTGAACAATGGCTAAAACCAAAATTCACAAAACCGCACTGGTTGCCCCCGATGCAAAGCTCGCTGATGGAGTAGAGATAGGACCCTTTTGTATCATTGGCAGCAGGGTCAAGATCGGGAGAAATACCAAACTTGCATCCAATATCGTAATTGAAGAGACAGAAATTGGCCACGACTGCACTATATATCCCTTTACATCTATAGGGCTCGCTCCCCAGGACATCAGGTATAAAGGTGAAAAGACCAAAGTCAAAATCGGCAATCATAATATCATTCGCGAATATATAACAATTCACCGTGCTTCTGTTGGCGGAACAAAAGTTACAAAGATCGGTAATCATAATTTTTTAATGGCCTACGTCCACGTAGCCCATGATTGCGTTATCGGGGACAATAATGTCATGGCCAATGCGACTACTCTCGCCGGACATGTAATTGTGGAGGACTTTTCTTTCATAGGGGGGCTCGTTGCGGTCCATCAGTTTACCAGGATCGGGGCCTACTCCATGATAGGTGGTTTCAGCGCGATTACCCAGGACATTCCTCCCTTCACTACCGCCTCAGGAGAGCGGGCAAAGCTTTATGGACTCAATGCGGTCGGATTGAAAAGGCGCAATTTCGACGAATCAACAATCAGCAGTCTCAAAAAGGCATACAAGACCATCTTCCGCAGTAAACTTACCCTGAAGGACGCGCTGAAAAAGTTAAAATCTGAAGAGAACCAGTCTGCTGAAGTCAGTCAGTTTATAGATTTCATAGAAAAAAACAAGCGGGGGATATGCCGGTAAAGGCAGGCAGCCGGGCTGAACCACCGAAGTCTCTGGGGATTATTTCCGGCATGGGTGACCTGCCGAAGGCGGTAGCACAGGAAGCCAAGAGAATGGGCTACCGGACCATAGCCATTGCGCTTCAGCCCTCCGCCGATGATTCCCTGCGTACGGTAGCTGATGAATTTCGAAAAGTAAGCATCGGGCGACTCGGAGGACTGATATCCCTTTTAAAGAAGATGTCTGTCAATGAAGCGGTCATGGCCGGGAAAGTTCCAAAGGCACTTCTTTACAAAAACAAAAAAGACATTATTCCTGACCTGACAATGGCCAGGGTTTTTCTCTCTCTCAAGAACCGGGCTGACGATACCATAATGAACGCGATTGTTCATGAAATCGAAAAAGAAGGCATCAAGCTCCATAAGACTACAGACTTCACCAGGTCACTGCTTGCTCCTGAAGGATTGTTAACAAGAAAAAAACTATCGAAAAGCGAGAAACAGGATATTGAGTTCGGGTGGCACATTGCCAAGGAAATGGGCAGACTTGATATTGGGCAGACCGTGGTAGTGAAGAACAGAGCTGTCATGGCTGTAGAAGCTATTGAAGGAACTGATGAGGCGATTAAAAGGGGCGGACGTCTTGCCCAAAAAGGCGCGGTAATCATAAAAGTGAGCAAACCCAAACAGGATATGAGATTTGATGTCCCTGTCATCGGTCTTGACACACTTCTTTCCATGAAAGAAATAAAAGCCTCAGCACTTGCAATAGAGTCAGGAAAGTGCATTATAGTTGATAAAGAGAACTTTATAAAAGAAGCTGACAGGGCAAAAATAGTTGTAATTGGAATTTAAATGAACTCACCAATATCACTGGCCAGGAATGATAAGGTTCATAAGGAGCAATTTCTCAAATAAGATGATAAAAGTCTGTGTAATAGGAGTGGGATCAATCGGCGTTCACCATGCCCGGATATATTCTGACATTGAAGGTGTGGAGCTCGTTGGTGTTGTTGACAGCGATTACGGGAAAGCCCGGGAAATTGCATCGAAATACAAGTGCACAGCCTTCAGGGACTATGAAGAAATAATTAATTCCATAGATGCCGCCAGCATTGCGGTGCCGACGACACTGCACTTTAAGGTAGCCATGGATTTCCTTCAGCAGGGGAAAGACCTGCTTATTGAAAAACCGATTACCTCAACTCTTGATGAAGCCAGAACGCTTATTGCCGAAGCGGAAAAAAGAAGTCTGATCCTTCAGGTAGGACACCTTGAGCGTTTCAACGCGGGTGTCTCCCTGATAAGCAGCATGGTGGAAGAGCCCCAGTTCATAGAATCTCAGCGCCTCTCGCCATTTCTCGGGCGAGGTATTGATGTGGATGTAACACTTGACTTAATGATACATGACATAGATATAATACTGAGTTTGGTAAATTCTGAGATCTCCGATCTCCGTGCGACCGGCGCCAAGGTAATGACAGACAATATTGATCTTGCCCATGCCTGGATTGAATTTGAAAACGGGTGTATCGCAGAGGCGGTATCAAGCAGAATAGCTGATGAAAAAGTCAGGCAGATGAAGGTCTTTCAGCACAACTCTTATTTAAACCTTGACTATCAGCGCCAGGAAGTGTCGTGCTATAAGAAAACAGATGCAATCATAGGGAAGGAGATCAAAAAGCCGGAACAGAAAGAGCCCCTTCGTGAGCAGTTATTGTCTTTTACCGACTGTGTCAAAAACAGGACACGCCCTGTTGTGTCCGGGATCGAGGGTAAGGAAGCTCTGAAAGTAGCGTTAAAAATCTCTGGATTGGTTAAACACGGCCTGAATATATAACATGGAGGATATGATTAGACCATCTCAAAACATGGGAGCCATTCCAATGCTGGATCTCAAGGCTCAGTACGTTCCGATTAAAGAGGAGATTAAATCAGCAGTAAAAGATATTATTGAAAGCGGCAGGTTTATCCTTGGGGAAAATGTGGAATCATTTGAAAATGAAATGGCCCGCTATCATAATCTCAGTCATGCCGTAGGCCTTGCCTCGGGTACAGACGCTCTGCACCTCAGTTTAAAGGCACTCGGGATTACGTCAGGTGACGAAGTAATAACAACCCCTTTTACCTTTATAGCATCGGCTGAAGTCATCGCCTACGTGGGGGCGACTCCTGTCTTTGTTGATATTGACAGTAAGACATTAAATATCGACGTTTCCAAAATCGAGGAAAAAATAAACGAGAAAACCAAAGCTATCATTGTTGTACATTTATTTGGACTGCCTGCTGATATGACAGTGATAATGAAGCTGGCTGAAAAATATAATTTAAAAATTATTGAAGACTGTGCCCAGTCAATTGGGGCGAGCTATAAGGGGGCCCATGTCGGCAGTCTTGGCGATTGCGGTTGTTATAGTTTTTACCCAAGCAAAAACCTGGGGGCCTATGGTGACGGCGGAATGATGGTTACAGACAGCATAGAACTGCATGACAGGGTAAAACTTCTGCGAAATCATGGTACTGTTGGTCCTTATCAGCACGACTTTATCGGGTTTAACAGCAGACTGGATGAAATTCATGCGGCCATCCTGAGAATCAAACTGCGACTTATTGATCAATACAACCAGAACCGGCAAAACATTGCGAAGCTCTACACCTCTCTTCTTGGCAACCTTCTACAGTGCCCCGCTGAACTCGACGACAGAACTCATGTCTACCATCAGTACACCATCCGAACACCGCTCAGGGACAAGATACATGACGCGTTAAAAACAAAATCAATAGCCTCGGTTGTATACTATCCTCTCCCGCTTCACCTTCAGGGGGCCTTCAGGGATCTTGGTTATAAGCTCGGTGACCTTCCCGAGAGTGAAGCCGCCTCTGATGAAGTGCTCTCAATTCCAATATACCCGGAGCTTGAACCGGAAAAGGCGGAATACATAGCGAGGACAATAGTAGAGGTAGTGAATTCATAAGTCGATTAACCTCAGATTAAGCAGTTCCTGAAAGGACGTAAAGAAGTTGGGGGGACTGACCTTCTAGTCTACAACCTTGAGAACCTGACCAACACTGAGCCTGGTTGTACGGAGGTTGTTTATGCGTTGCAGTTTCTTCGTATTCGTATTAAATTTTCGTGCAATTAACCAGAGTGAATCGCCCTTTTTTATCCTGTATTTCCCTCCCGGCATAAGTTGTGTCGATTTCGCGTAATACCTTCCGGCACTGCCCTGGACGGGTATCTTGAGTTTTTGGCCTACACGGATAAAATGCTTCTTCCGGATATTGTTTGCTTTGGTTATTTTCTGAACACTGGTCCGGTAACGCTCAGCGATAAGAGAGAGGGTCTGTCCTTTTTTTACACGGTGATAAACATATGTGTTCTTGGGCGGTGTATATTCCGGAATTTCATTAATATGCGCAAGAAATACGCTCTTTCTCTCAAGAGGTATTTTCAAGGTGTACTCTGTGGGAGGGGTAACCTGCCGGCGAAGCTCCGGGTTCAGGTCAACAAGTTCCTTCGTAGTAATTCCGATCTTATCCGCAACCGCCTTTAACTGGACGGGTTTCTCGAGGCTCACTGTTTCGAAATCGAAAGGTCCTTTCCTTTCATTAAATACAAAACCATACTTTTCAGGGTCCTTCAGTATATGCAGTGTGGCAAGAAAGCGCGGCACATACCGGGCTGTCTCTCTTGGCAGCTGTTCATACAGGTCCCAGAAATTATCGAGGTAGTTAATCCTCTGGTTTCTTATCTTCCTCAGGACCCTGCCTTCTCCGCAGTTGTAGGCAGCGAGTACGGTGGTCCAGTCACCAAATATCTGATGAAGCTCCTTCATATACGCAATAGCTGCATGTGTTGCTTTCTCCGGATTTAGCCTTTCATCTATCCAGGTGTCCCGTTTTAATCCGAATTTGTAGCCTGTTGAAGGGATAAACTGCCAGAGCCCCAGAGCACGGGCACTTGAAAGCGCTTTGACCTTGAATCCACTTTCAATCAGAGGAAGCCACGCAAGTTCTTCCGGGAGACCGGCTTCTTTCAGTGCGGGAAGAATCATATCCATGTATAATCCTGACCGCTCATATGACTCTTCAAAAAACCTTCTCTCCGGACCCTGGAATTTCCTGATTTCCATTTCCACATGTTCGTTCATCGGGAGCTGTATCTCGTTATGATTACCGTTAACAGCGGTAAATCGGGAGGCATATATTTCAAGTATACGCCTGGAAATCATAAACCGAAGGTCCTCTTTCTGCTGAATCAGTTCAGGGCTGCGGTCAGTATCGACCTTAAGCACGAGAGAATACGCCTCATCAAGGGTTGCTATGGCATTTTCAAGATTACCTTCAGACCAGAACTCCTGAGATGCATCGACAAAATCAAGAGCTGTATCAACGAAATCCTGATCACTTTCCTCCTGCACTTCTCCGCTGATTTCTACCGTACCATCAACTTCAACAGCAGCGGCAGTCTGACTTTTTACATCAATGTACTCACCGCAATTATCGCTCGTAAGACAGTTATCGCTGTTCAGTTCATCAGAAAACAGATCAACGGGCTCAATGTCTGTATTCAATAGATACTCAGAATTGACTGAAAGAACAGGAAGGGTGAGCTGTTCAGGCTGGTGTATAGTGACCTGAGGGCCAGTGAGGCTGCAGCTGAAGGAGAAGATAATAAATAGCAGTGCACAGTATCTGCAGACAGAATTATTCATAACTAGTTCTTTCTATTTCGTTATACATAGTCTCAAGCTTTGCTCCATACTATATACAATCGGCAATGTCAGTCATTTCATTAAGTCGATGATAAAAAAAAATCTCGATTTCTTCATTGTACAAAGATAACTCTTTTTATGCAAATATTTACAAATAACAAGGCCCGCTGTAAATCTTTATTTCCAGCCTGATCATTTAGACGTTAAACGGTTTTGATTTGAATCGATCAATCCTGCGGTGTATTCTTATCGAATTAGTGAGCGACCGTCAATTTATCTGAATTTTTGCATACTGGATTGTCAAATCAAACATCATCAAATGAGTATCCAGTATTTACTAAAAAACCTTTTTTCTATAAAATAGTCGGGTTATGGACTCCCTGTCAGGCAAAACAGCTCTCATTACCGGCAGCTCAAGAGGTATAGGCAAGGCTATCGCAAAAAAATTGGCCGCTGCCGGCGCGGATATCGTTATTAATTACCGCAAGGCCTCAGGTTCATCCCATGCCCAGGCAGAGGAGTTACGTGATGAACTGGAGTCTCTGGGAAGAAAAACATTAATGGTACCGGCAGACATCTCCTCAAAAGAGTCTGTCAAAGGCTTATTCTCCAATATAAAGGATTCATTCGGAACGCTTGATTTTCTGATCCTGAACGCAGCCAAAGCCCCCTTTAAACCGATAGAAAAACTTTTTGAGCGTGAATTACGGCAACTGGTGGAAACCAACTACCTTGGCAATATTTTCTGCATACAGGAGGCGTTGCCTCTTATGGATAAAGCTGGAGGCAGGATTGTCTTTATATCGAGTCTGGGCAGCCGTTATTATAATCCTTCCTATCCTCTGGGCAGCATGAAGGCAGCAATGGAATCTGTTGTCAGGGACTGCGCTGAAAGCCTGAGGGCGAAAAAAATACTGGTCAACGGGGTATGCGGAGGAATTGTTAAAACAGATTCTTTTAAGGTCCTGCGTCAGTACTGGGAAGAGATCGACAGGCTGCCTGAAGAGCTTTTTGTTGATCCCGGGGAAATCGCTGATGTCACTGCTTTTTTATGCTCAACAGCAAGCACGGGCATTATCGGACAGACAATAGTTGTTGACAGGGGGTTAAGCAACTCTCTGTATAGAACATCGTGATAGATTAAAAATCATATGTCCAACTGTTGATGCTGCTGAGCAGGTGTGGGCAGTTACCGAGCCGGTATTCAGAAGGCTCCTGCCATTACAGAACGAATTATTATTAAGAGGAGGGTATTATGAATAAAAGCGTAATAACAGAAGAAACCGTACTGCAGGAGCTTAAGAAAGCTATTGTAGAAACACTCAATGCTGATGAAAGCTCCATCCAACCTGAATCATCACTGATAAATGACCTTGGGGCTGAGTCCCTGGACTTTCTGGATATAAACTACCGGCTTGAGCAGGCCTTCGGGATAAAAATGGCACGCCACTTTGTCCTCGAACATATTGAGGAAATGTATGGTGAAGGCTCTGCCATTGATGATAACGGACAGTTGACTGAAAAGGCGGTTACCCTTCTTAAAATTCGGTTTGGTGACAAAATGAAGGACCTTGAGCCGGGCATGGACATGGATGAAGTACCTGCACTGGTGACAGTACAGTCACTCGCAGAGGGGGTCATGGATATTCTCAACAGTGTTCCCGAAAGCTGTGAAAAGTGCGGCAAGTCCGACTGGCAGGCAGAAGAAGGCGTCAGGACAAAATGTGGTTCCTGCGGAGAACCGGCAGTTTTCAGAAATGGCGATGATTTGATTAAGGCCTGGCTGACAAAAGTCCAGGAAGAGAAGAAGATATTTTAAGAGCCGAAGAACAGTGTTAAGGTGAGCATGACAGATACTGCCATCAGAAAACGGGTAGTCATAACAGGCTATGGTATGATCACCCCTTCGGGAAGAAATACTGAAGAGACCTTTGAAAACTGCAGCAACGGGCGTTCCGGAATCGACTATATTAAATCATTTGACACTTCAGGATTTCCCTGCACCATCGGCGGAGAGATAAATAACAGCTGGCTGGAAGAATCCGAGACACGAAGGAGTCGGAAGCTAAAAGCTTTTTCATCCCGTGCAGTCCGGTTAATGGATGCCGCAGTTGCGGAAGCCATAGACAGAGCCCGGATTGATACACTGGAGGACCGCTATTCCATCGGGGTCGCCCTCGGATCACATGGTGACAATCCCACGGTAAAAGACATGCAGTTCATCCACAAATTTTACCGGGGGGAAGACCGCTGGGACCTGGCTAAACTCATAGAAAGCGGCGGCTATCCCTACCTTAATTTTTTCAGGAGAAAACCTGACGCGGCATCATCTATTATTGCGACCCAGCAGGACTGCAAAGGACCGAATCTCGCTATTGTTTCAGCATGCGCTGCCGGCTCCCAGGCAATAGGCGAGGCAGCCCGCCTGATTCAGGACAATAAGTCCAAGGTCATGATCGCCGGAGGATCAGAAGCCACACTTGACTTTGTCGGTATGACAGGATTTATTCTGTTAAAAGCGCTTTCCGAAAAATACTCTGAACCGCAAAAAGCATCGCGTCCTTTTGACCGCAGGAGGAACGGATTTGTTATGTCAGAAGGCGCCGGCGCGGTCATTCTGGAAGAGCTCGATCATGCCCTTTCCAGAGGTGCCCTTATACTTGGTGAGCTGAGAGGTTACGGTTCATCTGCTGATGCCTATAGAATAACAGACACTCACCCAAAAGGACTGGGAGCTATTATCGCCATGAATGGAGCACTTGACGATGCGGGACTGAAACCCGCTGATATAGATTACATAAACGCTCATGGTACATCTACCACGCAAAATGACCTCACTGAAACACGGGCAATACAGGAACTGTTCGGGGAACGGGCGGCTGCTGTTCCGGTCAGCTCAAACAAGTCTATGCTCGGGCACACCATAGCCGCTGCAGGTGCAATCGAGTGCATACTGACCCTTGAAGGAATCAAGCGTTCACTGATCCTTCCAACGATTAACCAGGAGTTCCGTGACCCGAAATGCACTCTTGACTATGTTCCCAACACAGCCCGTGAAATGAAACACAGCATCGCACTATCAAATTCATTCGGATTTGGCGGGCAGAACGCCTGCCTCTGCGTCAGCAAATTTGAGGGCTAGCCCATCCTCTGTACCAGGGAGATTACGTTTTTTTCTAACACGGAGACACAGAGGCACGGAGAAAGGACTAAAGAGATAAGAACCTCTCTACAGGCAGTCAGCATTTTTATTCATTAATTCAGTTTATTAGAAGTGTGCGTACAGGTGCCAACCAAAGTATCAACAATAAATTTCTTTTTAGCTGGACCTATTATGCTTTTCTCCGTGCCTCTGTGCCTCCGTGGTTTATTATCAGTGAGTGGTTTCACTATTAAGATCCTGTATGAACTTCCTGTAATCAAAAGCCGGATTCAGTATCTTCATTCCCATGGTTAACGTGGCATTTTCACGAGTGCCATCCAGATACCATCGTACTTCACACTCCAGATGCAGTGTCCTGCCTGAGGGGGTCTGTATGCTCAGCGTCACGACCCGGTCAGGGATAAAATCCATTGTCGAATCCGTAACAGACGTCATTAAATACTCAAGACCATCTTCAGACATATTGTCAATAAACCCGCCGCAGGTTCTGCCGCCTGAGATGATGTTTGCGGATATGGTGCACTCAACCCTGAGAGACTGCCTCTTTTCCATGGAAATGTGTACCTCCCCTTCTGCATCTTATATTTCAGTTCCAATGCAATTATATAGTTAATGTAATTTCTATATACATATCATAGATCCTGATAGATGTCAAAATGGACGTACAAAGGGATGCAATTTATCAGCGCCTCCAAACAGATGAGGGATAATTATTTAAAGAGCGTTTCTATAATCAGGCAGAGACTGATAAGAGAAAGAAGGCTGCCCGGGAACTCCAGGTGCATATCATTTCGGGCAGCCTTCCTGATCAGTCTGTTGCGCATATTCATGTAAGACTATGCATTAGAGAGATATGGCAGCTCTTACTCAACTACTATATCTTTTCTGATGTTACTGAGCGTCTTCTTTCCAATGCCTTCGACCTTACTCAGCTCCGCAACATTCCTGAATTTACCATTCTTTGTCCGGTACGCTATTATCGCCTCAGCTTTCTTCTTACCAATCCCGAAAAGAGCGGACAGTTCTTTTATAGAGGCTGAATTAATATTAATCGTTTTGTGGGTTTCCTGTTTAACCTCAGACTTCAGCGCTTTCTGCTCTGCAGCAGCGGGTCCGGCCATACCACCGATCATACATAAAACCATTATCATGATACTGATACTCGTAATTACTTTAATTTTCATCTTAATCTCCTTTTTGTTGTTTAACTGCGTTTCTGATAATACACACCTGTTATGTCTGACCACCCCCTTTCAATAAAACCGGAGGAGACAGCAGCCAGGCAAGCGAATTAAACACCCACACAGGCATAGAGCTGATAGTGCACATTGCAAAACCCCACTGAGTACTCACAGAGTGCTCGGCCAGATGCAATCAGCTCAACTGAAATAATGCAGAAAATGTTATCAGGCGTATCAGCCCTGTCCCCTTTAAATTACCGTCCATTATAAATGATCCCTGAGAGAAAATCCAGATGCCGTGAAATTCTCAGGGCTGCAGCCACTTTCTCAGAAGAGAAGAATATTGCATCGCATATAACACATCCTGTATCATGTTCTCATCATGAATGATCAGGTCGTCATAACAGGTGCAGGACTTGTAACTGCTCTTGGAAATGATGCGAATGAAACATGGAATGAATTAATCTCGGGAAAAAGCGGCATCAGCCCGATACATGATTTCAATGTAGCGGGTTTCGATTGTAAATCTGCCGCCCAGGTTCAGGGGCTCGGACCTGAAGAACTGGGCGTACATCCGCGTGATTCGCGCATAATGGACAAACATGCATTTATGCTCCTCAA
>CAMYND010000042.1 GCA_947259645.1 Thermodesulfovibrionia bacterium
GCAGATCATGAGAGATCAGGAACAGGTCATCCATTTCCAGTCGGTAGACAATTCATAGCGTAATTGCTATACTTAGCCCCGGGTATTTATTAACAACAACGGTCTGTACAGCCGTGGAAGTTTTTCTCCGTTTATCACGTTTTTTCTCTTCCTGGATCACGGCCGGCTTAATACATTGATATGAAACCATTAGGCAGACAACTTATCGCTGAGTTTATTTACTGCTCACCGAAGATGCTCAATAACAGGAGGTCTTTGGAGCAGGTCATTAAGCAGGGCATAAAAGAGAGCGGCTTGTCGCTCGTCAGCATTACGGGCAAGAAATTCAATCCTGTCGGCGTGACAATCATAGCTGTCATCAGCGAGTCCCATGTTGCTATCCATACCTATCCTGAAGCCCGGCATGCCTCCATTGATATTTTCACCTGTGGCGAGGGATCAGCCGCGGTCAATAAGCTGCTGAAATATCTCAAGAGCCAGCTCAAGCCAAAAACCGTACGGGTCATGGAAATTCATAGGGGAAACCCCATTGAAGTAAAACAAAAAGAGTGGATAACCTCCTTTTCCGGCTCGGGATTTGAGGTTAAATATCACATAGACAAACTGCTGCTGAGCAAAAGAACGAAATATCAACAGCTTGATATCATTGATAATTCCAGCTTCGGCAGGATGATGTTTCTCGATAAAGACCTGCAGATCTCGGAGCGTGATCTCCATACATACGATGCTGCATTGGTTCTGCCTGTCATTGAGAGGAACAACAGGTTTAAACAGGTGGCTATTCTCGGAGGCGGTGACGGCGGCGTCCTGAGAGAAGTATTAAAGTACAAGCCTGAAAGCGCCCACCTGGTTGAGATTGATAAAGAGGTAATAGAGGCTGCCAAAAAATATATGCCCGGTGTCTGCAAGAAGGCATTTAGCAGTAAAAAAGCGCACATTGTTATAGATGATGCAAATGCTTTCCTGGAGCAGCAGCGTAGTTTCGACGCTATAATTTATGACCTTACCATGCACCCGGAAGCAATTACCAATGTTGACCGAACAGTCTTTCTCAATGAAATCTTCGGCAAGATAAAAAAGAACCTCAATAAAAACGGGATGGTGAGCATGCAGTGCTGTGCCGAGTTTGATACAGAAACGGTAAAACTGCTGAAACGTATCCTGCCAAAGTATTTCAAGAACATTCTATTTAAGACTGTCTTTATCCGCTCGTTCTGTGAAAACTGGGTATTCGCCTCAGCAGAAGTGAAGTCCCAATAAGAGCGATCATTTCATATGAACAGCCGGACCGCTCCGGGCAGATTGATTTTTAGTACAGTTTTTAGATATTCTAATAAGTTCGGGGCGTAGCGCAGCCTGGTAGCGCGCCTGCTTTGGGAGCAGGATGTCGGGGGTTCAAATCCCTCCGCCCCGACCAACTTCTTTATTTATCTTTCAATAAATTACCCAACTCCCGCCATATTCTGCAGTTCATGTGCAAAGCCTACCAGAAATACTGTTCATTGAGGAAGCTCCTTATAAATATAGCTTTAACAAATTGCCTAACACATCGCGTATAAATAAATTTAATAAAGTGTATAAAAAAAAATAATTAGACAGTATAGATTTAATATGCTTATAGTTATATAGGGTGTAATTATGAGGGTATACTTAGCTACCGGGCCAGCTACTCTATTTATCTAGTATTCAGTGAATAATCTATTTTTAAAAAGCCCTCATAATTCCTGTTTAAACACTCGTCAATAATAACCACATCAAGAATGAGGTGACACTATATGTCACGTCTCTCAAAGTCTATTGTATTAGGCGCAATAACTGCCCTGATTGGGTTGGTACTGAGCTTTATGCCACAGATTCGTGTCCTCGAAGAAAGTTTCGGTTTGGACTTACTGTTTCACCTGAGAGGTTCCCGTGAGCCCCCTTCTGAAGTAATCATTATAAGTATTGATAAGCTTTCGGCTGATAAGCTTAAATTGCCAATCAGGCCGGAGAAGTGGCCTCGCGCTCTTCATGCTCAGCTTCTTGATAATTTGTCCCGGGAGGAAACAGAGGTCATCGCCTTTGATGTTTTCTTCAGTGAACCCCGTTCAGCTGAAGATGACCGTATATTTGCAGAGGCAATAAAAAGGGCGGGCAATGTAGTTCTGGTTTCATACATTAAAAAAGATAAAATCAGGGCGGGAAACGATGAAATAAGTGTTGAAAAACTCATCCCTCCGGCTCCGGTTCTATCTGAATCCGCTGCCGCCATAGCTCCGCTTCCCATACCAAAAGTCCCTGTGCAGGTCCGTCAATACTGGACATTTAAAACCACTGCCGGAGATTCGCCAACCTTACCGGTAGCAGCATTCCAGCTGTTTGCAAAAGATGAATTTTCAGATTTCCTGAAACTGCTCAGTACGTTTCATCCCCCGCTACCTGAACATACTTTGGAACTCGTCAATAATTTAATCACAAACAAAGCCATTTCTCAGTCAATTAATAAAGTAAGAAACACCTTCATCAGTGATACTTCTCTGGCTGAGAACATGCTCAGGGAAATAAGAAGTGCTGAAACCTCAGTATCTGACAAAGACAAGAAGCGTATGTTGGAGTTGCTGATAACTATGTATCAGGGCCCTTCAAGCAGATATCTGAACTTTTACGGGCCTCCCCATTCCATAACTACTGTTCCTTATTATGAGGTGCTGAAAAATGAGCATCGCATTTCTTTTAAGGGGAAAGCTGTTTTCATCGGGGAGTCAGAAACATTTCAGCCGGAACAGAAAGACGGCTATTACACGGTATTTTCACAGCCGAACGGGGTTGACCTGAGCGGCGTTGAAATCGCGGCAACATCTTTTGCAAATATCCTGGAAAACATGCCTGTCCAGCCCCTGCCTCTCACACTGCACTATGCATTGATTCTTCTCTGGGGATTGGTACTCGGCTTTTATTGTCGATTCTATGGAAACATCGCAACCGTAGCCGGAGCAGCGGGGATCAGCGTCATCTACCTGTTGACAGCGTATCTGCAGTTCACTGAAAGCGGCAGATGGCTTCCTGTTGCTGTGCCGCTTTATTTTCAACTACCTCTTGCAATCATTGGCGCCTTCACCTGGAAATATACTGAGGCATCCCGGGAACGTCAGAACATCAGGTCCGCTGTTGGTCATTATCTGCCTGCTGATGTTGTTGACAGACTCACTCTGGACACTGCTGATTTTGAAGAGGATAAACGGGTTGTGTACGGTATCTGCTTATCTACTGATGTACAGAACTACACGTCAGTATCAGAGGAGATGGACCCCTTCCAACTCGGAAAATTAATGAATGAATATTATGACAAGCTCTTTAAGCCGGTTAAATATCATGATGGAATTATCTCTAATGTAGTCGCTGATTCAATGCTGGCGCTCTGGATAAATCTGAGCCCTGACTCTGTATCAGCACAAAAGGCATCACTTGCATCCCTTGATATAGCCAAGGAAGTTGAAAAGTTCAATCATGCCAAACAAGTAAATTTAACAACCAGAATCGGCCTGCACGCTGGATACATATTTCTCGGAAATATTGGCGCCGCTGATCATTACGAATATGGTCCAATCGGTGATATCGTCAATACTTCCACGAGGATTGAGGGAATGAACAAGTATCTCGGGACACACATCCTGATATCAGATGAGGTCATGAAGAACCTCTACGGTTTTCTGTCAAGAGAAATCGGTACATTCAGGTTAGCAGGCAAATCCCGGCCCATTGTTATTCATGAACTGCTCTGCCGTACTGAACACGCTACACAACGACATAAAGACCTCTGTTCCAGCTTTTCCGAAGCACTTGCAGCATATAAAAAACAGTCACTGCAGACATCGTATGATAAATTAAATGAAATAATGCGCTTGTTCGGAGAGGATGGTCCTTCTCGGTACTATCTGAACCTCTGCTTAGAGCAGCGGGAAAAGCCCTATGCAGAATCATGGGATGGCGTAGTATTTCTGGATAAAAAATAGAGGGGGCAGATGAAAAAACTAGGAAGCTTCTCAATGATTCTCGTGTTAGTTCTGATCGCAATTCTTTCTTATCCTGTTGCTGCTGAATCAAGGACATGTGAGGACTGGTTAGCAAAGGCGGTCTCTGTGCAGGGAAGCGTGCAGGCGCGGGTGAAAAATCAAAAACAGTGGGTGGCTGTTCAGATGGATAATATTTTTTGCGAAGGGGACATGATTCGGGTACAGGATAGGAGCCGGGCTGCACTCGTGCTGAAAAACGAGACCATTATCAGGCTTGATCAGAATACAACAATAACATTTCCTCCGGAGGAGAAGAAAAAGACCTCTTTTATTGATGTGATCACCGGCATCCTCCACTTTATCAGCCGGGTCCCCAGAACTTTGACGGTGAGTACCCCCTTTACAAACGGGTCTGTTGAAGGCACTGAATTTCTTGTCAGCGTCGATCATGAGCGTACGCTATTCACGGTTTTTGAAGGCCAGGTCACCGCATCGAACGAGATAGGAAGCGTTACGCTCACGAGCGGACAGTCTGCAATTGCCGAAGCTGGAAAGGCACCGTCCGATTACGTGATAGCGCGCCCGAGAGACGCGGTAAACTGGGCACTGTATTATCCTTCAGTCATATCATGGGATAGCGAAGACTTGACTCCCTCCTGGAAATCTGTCTGGCAGTCATTGGGAGGGAAATCCATGGATGCCGTTGCTACAGGGAATCTGACAGAGGCATTTAAAATTATTGACGAAATTCCTGTCGATTCAGGAGACGCGAGATTTTTTACCTATCGCGCATCGCTGCTTCTCTCTGTCGGACGTGTTGATGAAGCACGGGCAGATATAGAGAGGGCGCTTCAACTGGCGCCGGGAAATGCCCGGTCCCTTGCGCTGCAGTCAATTATAGCTGTAGTACAAAATGATAAGGGCAAAGCCCTGGACCTTGCACAAAAAGCTGTTGACGCAGACCCCGGTTCCGCAACAGCCCACATAGCACTTTCCTACGCGCTTCAGGCCAATTTTGATCTTGGACCTGCTCTATCCAGTGTTGCGGAAGCTGTCATAATTGAACCGAAAAACGCCCTGGCCTGGGCCCGCCTTGCAGAACTCCGGCTTTCGCACAGAAAGCTTGACTCTGCCCTTGAAGCCGCCAGGAAAGCGGTAGAGTATAACCCTGATCTGGCCAGAACACAGTCAGTTCTGGGGTTTGCCCACCTTGCGCAAATTAACATTAAGGACGCGTCAGCGAGCTTTGAAGAAGCGATTAAACTGGACCAGGCAGATCCCCTTCCCCGACTCGGTCTCGGATTAGCGAAGATCAGGCGAGGGAAACTTAAAGAGGGCCGCAGGGAAATTGAGATTGCAGCAAGTCTTGACCCCAATAATTCACTTGTCCGCAGTTACCTGGGAAAGGCTTATTATGAAGAAAAGCGTAACAGAGTCTCAGAAGGGCAGTATGCAATGGCTGAAGAGCTTGACCCGCGTGATCCGACTCCATTTTTCTATGATGCCATTAGAAAGCAGAGCATAAACCGCCCGGTAGAGGCATTGCACGATCTGCAGAAATCGATTGAATTAAATGACAATCGTGCAGTCTTCCGGTCAAAGTTACTGCTTGATGATGATCTTGCAGCGCGCAGTGCAAGTCTTGCCCGCATCTATAAAGATCTCGGGTTTGAACAGCTTGCCCTTGTTGAGGGCTGGAATTCAGTCAGTACAAACCCCGGCAATTATTCTGCCCATAGATTTCTTGCTGATTCATACTCTGTCCTTCCCCGCCACGAGATAGCAAGGGTAAGCGAACTCCTCCAGTCACAACTGCTGCAACCTCTTAATATCAATCCCGTTCAGCCTCACCTCGCCGAAAGCAAGCTCTCCATACTTGATAACGCAGGCCCTGGAGACCTGTCCTTTAACGAGTTCAATCCTCTTTTTAATCGAAATCAGATTGCACTCCGGCTCAGCAGTGTGATTGGAGAGCATGATACATTTGGCGATGAGGTCACAGTTTCAGGTATCTATAATAATACTTCTATCAGTGCCGGTCAGTTTCACTATGAATCAGACGGGTATCGGATAAATAACGATTTTGAGGAGGATGTTTATAATGTATTTACTCAGGTACGCCTTTCACAAAAGACAAGCATTCTGGCAGAGTTCCGGTCATCAGAGACTGAAAAAGGAGACCTGACACTTAACTTCTTTAAAGATTTTCCGCCCAACGTCCGGGAAGACGAAGATACACGATCCATTCGTCTGGGCTTGCGGCACACAATAACGCCTCAATCTGATATCATCGCAGTTTTTACATACAGGGATAGAGACGCCTCTCTCAAAGACAATGTTCTCATATCAATACCGGAGATTAGCATAGTACCATGTCCACCTATGGTGCCTCCTCCCTGTTTTGGGGTAGTGCTTGTCGATACTCCTGCTGACTTTATTATTGAACAGGACAATGACGGTTACCTTACTGAAATCCAGCATCTCTACAGAAGTCAGTATTTCAATGTTACCACTGGAGCGAGTTATTTCTCCTCTCATGACAGTGAAATCCAAACTCTTGGTCCTGCTTTGCCAGATGTCACAGACGTAGATAATACACATACGAACTTTTATATTTATTCTCAAGTCATGTATCCAACCAATGTTGTATGGACTATTGGAGCTAATGCTGACTTTCTGGATGATGGTAATTATAAGGACCAGATTAACCCGAAACTGGGAGTTACCGTTAAACTGCCTACAGATACGACGCTTCGTGCTGCTGTTTTCAGGGTTTTGAAAAGAACCATTCTCTCAAACCAGACTCTTGAACCTACGCAGGTCGCGGGGTTCAATCAATTTTTTGATGATTCTAACGCGACAGATGTTTGGCGCTACGGTGCTGCCATAGATCAGAAATTCTCGGATTATCTGTACGGGGGAATCGAATTTTCAGAAAGAGATTTGGAGGTACTGTTTACAGCAGTTTCGACAGCCTCACCGGGAGCTCCCCCTGAACTGGGTGAAGTAGACTGGAACGAACAGTTTGGCCGCGCTTACCTGTACTGGATGCCACACCGGTGGGTAGCGCTCAGCGCAGAATATCAATATGAGGAGTTTGACAGAGATGAAGAGTTTTTTGCCGGAATAAAAGAAGTCAAAACGCACAGCTTTCCCCTTGGTATTAATTTTCATCACACTTCCGGATTTAGCGCCAAGTTAAAAGCTACGTATAGAGATCAGGATGGTAATTTTAAACCTCGTGACGAGCCTCTTTCCTCAGGTAGTGATACGTTTTGGATAGTCGATGCCGGAATCAGTTTTCGCCTGCCAAAACGATACGGTATTATCACACTCGAAGCAAAGAACCTCTTTGATAAGGAATTCAATTTTCAAGACACTGATCCTGTAAATCCAAGAATACAGCCGAAGCGCACAGTTTTATTTAAATTTACTCTGGCATTGTGAAAACTTTTAATTAAGCATAAAGAAGGGGGTGATAACATTGAGGGAACCGTAGGCAGTTACCATGGTGCTTCTTTTAAATATAATGATAAAAATGATAGAGGGGGATAAAAAATGTCACAAGACAAAAAGCACATTACAAAAGTTGACATAGAATTACCAAACGGCCAATTCAAACAGATGATAATTACAAAAAAAGAGGATGGCAAACTAAAAAGTGTGGAAGACGAATCTGGCAATAAATTCCTCGAGGCTGATGCAGGCGAGATCAAAATTTCACATGAAACAAAGAACCCTGACGGAACACCTGGACACTTTAGGTCGCCGGTAGTAAGTGTAAGGGATGGATCTGTCATTGTTACACAGCACAACCCAACGTGTGGCTGGTATTTTTTTGGGGGGAGATGGTATTGGCTATGCTGGTAGCAGTTATTTAGGCAGCCCGTCGATAATAGGATGAGTTGACCAAAGAGCCGGTCTCAAGGGAGACCGGCTCTTTTCATGAATAAGTTAATATCCACTGAGCTCGTATTCAGCTTACGCACCCGGATTCAAATTGTACCGTTTAATCTTCTTGTCCAGCCCCTGCCGTGTAATTCCAAGCAGTTTGGATGCCTGAAGTTTATTGCCGCCTGTTTGATCCAGGGCGTCTTTGATGCACGCGATTTCCAACTCGTTCACTTTGGACGGCAGTGAGTGCCCTGGTTTATTTATCAGAGTGGTGAGGGAACGTGCACTATCCCAGTTTTTCAGCTCCTTTGAAGCATGCTCGAGAGAAACCTGCTCACCCTCAGGTGTGAGCGCGATCAACCGCTCCACTTCATGGAGCAACTGGCGGACATTACCGGGCCAGGAGTAGCCCTCGAATGAGGTCAGTACTTCAGGTGAAAAGCCGGCAACTTTTTTCTTAAAGCGCTTACATACAGTTTTGAGAAACAGCACGGCCAGCGGAACGATATCTTCCCGCCTCTCTCTGAGCGGGGGGATATAGATATCAACAGAAAAAATACGGTAAAAGAGGTCCTCCCTGAAAGAACCGTCTGCCACCTCCTGACGGAGGTCCCTGTTGGTAGCGCTTATAATACGCAAATCATAGTTGATAAGTTTATTGCTTCCAAGCCTGCACCCTTCCCCCTCCTGAATCACACGCAGGAACTTCGGCTGCATAAACAGCGGCAAATCCCTTATTTCATCCAGAAACAGGGTCCCTCCATCAGCTTGTTCAAACCGTCCCTTCCGGCTTGATACCGCCCCGGTGAATGCACCCTTCTCATAACCAAAAAATTCACTTTCCATAAGATTTTCAGGAATAGACGCACAATTAACAGATACGAAGGGATTGTTATAGCGGTCACTGCTCTTGTGGATCATGCGGGCGATAAGTTCTTTGCCCGTACCGCTTTCACCATGAATAAGAACGCTCACAGGAGTTGCGCTTACAATTCGCACGGTATTCAGGATATCCTGCATGACCCCGCTTTTCGCAATAAACTGAGTGTCTTCCTTCCAGATCTGATCTATGTCCTTGTTTAACTGATCTGATATCTCAGAGATTTCCTGATTAAGCATAATGTTCTCTATGGTGATGGACAGGCAGTTTGCAATTTCCTGCAGAAGCTCCCCGTCTTTATCAGTGAACGGTTTTGCCTCATGCTTGTTCAGCACCTCAATTGCACCTGTCATACCCTGTCCAGTCGGTCTTTTAATCGGTGCACATATCAGGTTTCGCGTTACAAAATTCGTAGTTGCTGCCAATTCCTTATGGTACGATGATTTTTCAAGATCATTCGCAACGATCCATTTGCCTGAGGATATAGCTTTCCCCACTATTGTCCCTTCCTTTGGAGGAATGATTTCTTTATCTCCCAGAATGGTGCCGCACTTTGACCAGATCCGTTCAGTTTCAGCTTCAACGACAAAAATGCTGCAGAGCTCAGCATCCATAATTGTGGGAACTGTGTCTACGAAAAATTTGAGGAGGCATTCATGGTCCTGAACGGTCCAGGAGTGGTTGACCTGTTCTAATCTCATCCTGAGATTAATAAGTCTGTTTCTCACATCATCAGGCGATGTCATGGAAAGCACCTTTTCTCATGAGTAAACGTTATATGCACATGGTAAACTTTGTTTCCATCGCTGTCAAGTCAATAAAATCAGCCTGTTGCGGGTTTCCGAGTACTTTCATGGGAAGCAGGTTGGCATTATCAGGGTGAAATTTAAAAAGAAAAAATGAGGGACATGAGCAAAAAAGCGGATGATTATCCCTTAGAAACAAGAGGTTATGTTTCTTCGGGGATCCTGGCACGCAACTTGTAATTAACAAAGTATCTTTTATTTATCAGAGAAACCTTTAAAAGGAGGGGGAACATGAAAGGAAGAGAGGCAGTCACAGAACAAGGCAGAGTCAGCAAAAATAAATCTTTGGAGGTTAATATGAATAGGAAATTCACAGAAAAGAATGGATTCAAGAAAATAATCTATTCATCAATCGCCGTATTTGTGATGATGTTCGCATTCATCATCCTTTATAACGGTCACGCACTGGCCTGTGAGGGAACTGTACAGACAGGCAACCATGTTGTTATGAAGATGTTAGATCCGGCTACAGGGGATCTGTTTGCAACAGTCAAGTTTGAAGAAGTAACGACCGGGGGCAAGACAAAAATGACCGAGAGCGGGAAAGGCCTGCCATCACCTTCCAACTATGCGCTGCCGACTGAGCCTGCTTACTATGACATTGCCACTGAAGCGGATTACTCAGGAGATGTAGAAGTATGTATGAATTACAAATCAATCGGTCTCACAAAGCCATCAGCCCTGAGAGTGTCTCATCTCGAAAATGGCTCATGGGAAGAACTGAATACGACAGTTGACACAGAAAAGGGAATTATCTGTGGTACTTCACCATCTCTTTCACAGTTTGTTGTTTTCGAAGACCCGCGATATCTCTATGGACCTATTCTCTGGTATCAGCATTGATGAACAAGGCGATCTGCGGCTAAAACGATGAGCACAAAAAGAGCATAATGTCACAGGGAGAGTTATCAAATCATCTGATAACAGCAGGCAGTAAGGAGAGAGAAGTAAATGCAACTGAAAACAGAAATAGTAATTGATGAAAGGAGGAGTATGCGAACAGGAAAAGGGACGGTTATAGGATTGTTGACGTTATTGTTGATCATGGGAATGTTCAGTGCAAGCTCTGCGGAGGATCGGGGAAAGTTCAACCTTGAGGGCTCACTCACAGAACTGGGATTGATCAATAATAAAAAAGTGAAAATAATTTTTTCACTTTATGACTCAGAGACTGCTGTGGCCGCCTTCTGGTCACAGCAGCAGATTATTGAAGTCAGCAACGGGAAATACCGTGCTTTGCTGAGTTCATTCCCCAACCATGTGTTCCTGGATGACAAATATTATCTCGGAATAGAAGTACGAACACAGAAAGAGTCTATTTGCCTCGGAAGAAAACGGCTGGCAACAGTTTTAGATTTGTAGCAGTACTGAATAAAAAGGGAGACGGGCTCTCATATGTCCCGTCTCCCAGCATTATCTCGTTCCATCCCCTTGCAATGCGTGAAATGTCTGATATTATTGATTGAGAGAAAAGGCTTTCTCTGAAAAGATAGCATTTTTTCAAAGAGTCTGTATAATGCTAGTAAGAGACTGATATTACATGTGAGGAGGTTTTATGGCTACTATTACTTTTAAGGGAACTCCTGTGAATACCATAGGAGAGCTTCCCCAGATCAATGCAAAGGGCCCGGATTTCACACTGACAAAGACAGATCTCTCTGATGTTTCTCTGGGAGACTTTGCAGGCAAAAAAGTTGTGCTCAATATTTTCCCGAGCATAGATACGCCGGTGTGCGCATCGTCGGTACGGAGGTTCAATGATGAGGCAACAAAACTGGAGAACACGGTCGTGCTCTGCATCTCTGCTGACCTCCCCTTTGCCCAGAACCGGTTCTGCGGTGCCGAAGGGCTGAATAATGTCATTCCCCTGTCCGTGTTCAGGTCTGACAGCTTTGGAAAAGACTACGGGGTGACCATCACCAGCGGACCGCTCTCCGGACTCATGTCACGGGCTGTCGTGATAATTAATGAGAGCGGCAGTATATCATATGCTGAGCAGGTTTCTGAAATCGCTGATGATCCGGATTTCGCAGCTGCGCTCGATGCTTTAAAATAGACATAATCGCATGCGATGTATTGTTGGCATCAAATTAGCTTCCATTGAATAGTGCAGAATCAAAAGAAGACCTGTTAGGGGCTCGTCTGGTACATCGATTTTTTTAGCGTCAGCACATAAATGTGCTGAATTGAATCGGGCGCAAAAAAGGCGGGATAACTATTTGACCTCATATATTACTTCATTTCTCCGCATAAAAGGAGGGGTCCAGGGCGGGTTGTAGAGGGCCAGCTGAAAAGATGAGATTGCCTGGTACCCATTTTCGTCAAGATATTTTTTCAGCCTTTCCTGTTTTTTCTTTATCCGCTCGTCAGTAGCATATCCGGCAAACCGCAGAACCGCAGCTTTCTTCTTTTCTCTCTGAACAATTTTTACTTCCTGGCCCTTGGGAACCGGCAGCGTATCAAAAGTATAATTTGAGGGCATCATAAAGGAAACTACAAAAGACTCTTCCCTTTGCTCCTGCATAACCGGAGCTGTCATAGCAATACGTTCAGACTTCTCCTCTCCCTGCTGCAAAACAGGGGCGGTCATTTTTATGGATACCTGTTTCTCATTACTTCCCGATATGTAATCGAACAATAGCTTGAAACCCCTGCTGAGGGACTCTTTCTGTGTTCCCTCAACATCGACTTCGGCTGCCAGATAGGCGTCGTATTCCCTGATCTCATAACCACGGTGTTTTTTCAGGACAGTGTATTGGGGATGTTCGATTCCACGGACAGAAAGATAACTATACCCAACCCAGATAATTCCAAATATAATCAATACCACAAGAATCATGAAAACCCGCTTTCTCACCAAGGTATCCTGTTTATCTGCATTAATACCTGTTAATTTTTATTTGGTTCCTTTGGCAGTTTTTTGAGCTCCTTGAGAAAATCTTTGTTTTCCGGAACACCTTTCTGAATAAAGCGAATTATTCCGCTTTTATCTATGAGATAGGTGATTCTGTTCCTGCCATACAGTTCTTTAATCTGCCTGTCTTCATCAGATATGAGGGGGAAGGTAATACCATATTTTTCTGCAAATTTCATGTGTGTTTCCATACTATCACTGCTTACCCCCAGAACCTGGGTGTCAAGGTCTTCAAACTTTTCCAGATCACGCTGGAAAGATTGCATTTCACCAGTTCAGACCGGGGTGAAGTCAGCGTAATAGAGGGCCAGGACCACATGTTTTTTTCCTTCAAATTCAGAAAGAATGACATTTCCATCTGTTGAAAGTGCCTCGAAACCGGGGGCTTTGTCACCCAAATCAAGAGCAGACGACATTCCCGGTACGGCCATTATGAGAACTACAAAAACAAGAATAAGAATCAGGTTTCTAATGATCACCTCACATAAGTTATTGTTTAATGATAATTCTTTATTGTTCCCATAAACATGATACAAATCATATCAGCAATAAACCCCCATCAGAAATTCACAATTACTTCATGACTGCAATTTCACCGGGTTTCGAGGATGTTACGCTTTAAAAGGCCGGTCCAGCTTGCCCTGGACATCTGCTCAATAAAAACAAAGGCTTTCTCAAGATTACTTTCCGCCTTCTCGGATAACCGTTCTCCAAACCTGTTGAATTCATAGCCGCGGATACCGAGCATGTAGGCCCGGACTCTGGAACGAAAAATGTTCTGAGCAAAGGAGAGCACCGCTTCCGGAGTGACGCTGTGAGTGCTGAAGCTCACAGGAGATTGAGGCATTATTTCATAAAAAGAAAAGGGCTCCTTAACCTCGAGAGCGGCATCGGCAAATATAACGATATCGTGCCTTGATACATCATGAGCATCCTCCACAGTCAGTTGATAATCCGATTCAATAGTCAGTCCCTGTATTGAAGTCGCTTCGAGCTTTGCCGCGAGTGCCGGGCCAAGACCGTCATCACAACGGGCGGGATTTCCATAACCGATCAGGAGGATTTTGGGGAAGTCTGATTTCATATGGTTCTGCTTTTTCTCTCCAGAAGTGTGCCTTCCGCGTCATACAGCTCTCCGGTAAGGGGCATCTGTCCCAATGCGTGGGTTGCGCAAGAGAGACAGGGATCGTAGGCACGGACAGCAACTTCCACGTGGTTAAGCATTCCCTCTGTTATTGTGGGGTTCCCTGAAATATGATCATGGGCTACCTTCGTAACAGCCCTGTTCATTGCTTCATTGTTGTTCGTGCTTGATACAATCAGGTTGCAGTAGGTAACCTGATCCTGTTCATTGACCCGGTAGTGATGAAACAGGGTCCCCCGTGGTGCCTCAACCAGGCCGATCCCTTCTTCTGCACGATCGCCCTTCACAAGGAGATCATCTCCCTGGAGGTCAGGATCATGAAGCAGCTGTTCGATCTTCTCAATGCAGTAGACCACCTCAATCATACGGGCCCAGTGATAGGCAAGGGACATGTTGTTCGGTTTTCCATTAGTCAGGGCTTTGAACTCCTCATGGGCCTTCCGGGATTCCGGCACATCAATAAAATCAACCGTGTTCATTCTGGAGAGCGGTCCAACACGGTACCAACCATCATTCTGTCCTCTGCTCTTGATAAAAGGAAATTTGTTATATGACCAGGACCGCACCTCTTCCATGATATAGTCGTTGTAGTTCCGGTAATCAACCTGGTTAAAAATCGCGTTTCCCTCCGCGTCGATTGCCCTGAGATTCCCGTGGTACAGGTCGAGTGCACCATCTTCGCGGACCAGGGAAAGATGATTGGAATTGAAGGCAGCAAAATCCTGGATCATCTCCATATGTTCAAGAGTGTAGTTTCTCGCCAGCGCCAGCGCACCAAGGGACCATTCTTTCATTTTGGCGATATCTTTCAGAAAACCGTCTCGTTCCTTTATCGACAGATTTTTATTGATCCCTCCGGGAACAGCGCCCGTCCCATGAATCTTTTTCCCTGACGTTGCCTTGATGATTTCCTGACCGTATTTTCTCATCATCACCCCCTGGACGGCCAGGTCCGGCATTTTTTTGATAATACCGAAAATGTTTCGTACCTTCGGATCAGCATCAAAGCCGAAGAGCAGATCAGGAGAACAGAGATGGAAGAAATGAAGTACGTGGCTCTGGAAGATCTGTCCGTAATTCATCAGGCGACGCATCTTTTCAGCCGTGGGAGTCAGTTTTTTTGCGCCGACGATTATGTCCATGGCCTTGGCAGCAGCCAGCTGATGACTCACCGGGCAGATGCCGCACAGGCGCTGGACAATGACAGGGACCTCCCAGAAGGGGCGGCCCTTGATGAAGCGCTCGAATCCCCTGAACTCGACAATGTGAAGCCGGGCATCCTTCACATTATTGTTGTCGTCAAGGTGAATGCTTACCTTTCCATGCCCTTCAACCCGTGTGAGAGGTTCAATTTCGATCACTTTTGTTCGTGCCATTCAATTATCTCCAGACATTAATGATTCAGTCATACTTGATCAGACCATATGGCAGGTCCGCGGGCACTCCTTTTATCAGCGCAGTGAGCGTCTCCCAGAGGGTATCTCCTGACGGAGGACATCCGGGGACCTGGTAGTCAATCTTAACAACCTCGGAGCAGTTGTACACTTTATCCAGAATGAGCGGAAGAGCCGGGTCATTTGGGATGTCATTGGTCGCATTGTACACACTGGGGCTGTTCATATACGCCTCTTCCAGACATTCCCGCAGGGGATCTTCCGAATTCATTATGGCGTTTCTCATAACAGGCAGTCCGCCCATAATAGCGCAGGCGCCGACAGCCACCAGGACATCACAATTATTTCGGAATTCCTGAAGGGTGTGCACATTCTCTTCATTGCAGCAGCCGCCCTCTATGAGACCGATATCACAACGCTTTGTAAATTTTTTCAGGTCCTTTAAGGGTGTTCTGTCAAACTCTGCAACTTTGAGCAGGTCGAGAATCCGTTCATCAATGTCAAGCAGAGACATGTGACAGCCGAAACATCCAGCCAATGATACAGTAGCAATCCTTTTCTTCATTCTTTCCCCCGCCCTGACCGGGTCTTCTCAATTTCACTGCCAATGGGTGCGTTATCATATTTCCTCTGTCCGATGGGTTCGTGGAAACCAATCCTCTTCATGATAATGCAGCCCACCGGGCATGTCCCGGGGGCAACGGCACTGTCGTTTACATCCACGTCCGTGTCTGCAAGGTTCCTGCCGTCAACACCGACCCGCTTATTGATTCCCCGCCCAATATACCCGAAAACATTTTTCCGGTCAATCTGCTGTGAGGCCCTGATACAGCGTCCGCATCGTATGCATCGATTTTTATCGAGCAGAATATCCGGGTGAGAGGCATCAATGGGACGAACAGGCTGTAAATAGGGGTACTTCGCCGGCTCCATGATACCCAGACGGTACGCCATTGCCTGCAATTCACACCGGCCGCTGGCTTCACAAATCGAGCAGAGGTGATTGCCTTCCTGAAAAAGCATTTTAATGAGATCACGCCGGTAGCTCAGTATTTCCGGTGTATTATTTATAACATCAATCCCATGGGCAGCAGGCTGTGTACAGGCTGCTGCGGGCCTGCCATCGACTTTTACTGTGCAGACCCGGCAGCTCCCCTGGGGCTCCAGCCCCTCAACATCACAAAGGCGGGGGATATAAATCCCCGCCTGATCAGCGACATCCATAACCGTCTGCCCTGCACTGCCCTTAACTGTTATTCCATCGATTTTAAATTCAATAGCCCTTCTTTTCATAGTTCAGCCTCTCTAATCTGCTGCTTCTCCATAGACCGGATCGTAGATCATTGACTGACGCTTGGCGATTCTCCTGGATTCCTCAAGTGCCTTTTGAATGTCAAAACTGGCCTGCCGTCCATCTGTCCGTTCTTTTGTAAGAGAAGCATAGACGATAGGAAAGTGGGCAATCGAGCTGAGCACAGGTTTGGGAGATGTGTGTCCCAGGCCGCACCTGCTGGTCATCATAATGGTATTACTCAGATCTTTCAGGTATCTCAGGTCAGCCTCTTCTGCGAGCCCGTTCTTGATTTTTTGGATGCGCTCGCGCAGAAAAACATTTCCAACGCGGCAGGGAGTGCAGTACCCGCAGCTTTCATGAACAAAGAACTCCAGGAAATAATCAACGATGCTCAGCACATTACGACTTGCATTAAAGGTCATAAATGAACCTCCCGTCGGAAGGTCCTCATAAGAGATTTTTCTGTGGAACGAGGATCGTCCGATCATGTCACCACTGGCGCCACCCACTTGAACAATCGCAGGGGCATCGGCTCCTGCCATATCCAGGACGTCCGTCACTGCAACACCATAAGGAACTTCATAAATACCGGGACGCGTGCAGTCTCCGGAGATACTCAGCAGTTTTGTTCCGGTGCTCTGGTCTGTGCCGATTCCGGAAAACCACCGAGCACCCTTGTCAAGAATACGGGCTGCACAGCAAAAGGTCTCGACATTATTTACAACAGTGGGAAACCCGAGAAAACCCTTCTCCACCGGGAAGGGCGGGCGGGTTTTCGGCTCTCCCCGCAATCCTTCGCAGGAACTTATGAGCGAGCTCTCCTCTCCGCAGATATATGCTCCTGCTCCGAGCTGAATACGAATATCAAATGCAAAGCCCTTTTTTCCGGTGATATTTTTTCCTAACAGACCTGCTGTGCGCCTTTTCTTTAAACTGCTCTCCATATAGGGAAGGAGATATGCGTATTCTGCACGCAAATAGAGAATCCCCTTGGTGCCCCCGATGGCATAGGCGGCAATGGTCATACCCTCAAATATGAGGTCTGGCCGCTCGGTCAGCAGCACACGGTCCTTGAAAGTCCCGGGCTCGCCCTCGTCAGCGTTGCAGATTACATATCTTTCTTTTGCCTTTGCTTTGCGGGCCAGTTCCCACTTTAACCCCGTTGAATACCCTGCTCCTCCCCGTCCCCTCAAGCCAGAATGGCCTATTTCCTGTATAACTGCATCAGCTTTCATTTTCAATGCTTTTTTCAGGCCGGCTTCTGCAGGCAGCCTGTCGGCAAGGAGGACATCTCCTTTCCTGCGGATATTATTTTTTACTGGAGCGTTGATAAGGGGGTCCGCATTATTACCGTCACCTTTTTTCTTTACCAGGTTTGATGTAACTGGATTCTGTTTTAATTTTCGCACTATGGTCCGGGCGGACTGAGGGGTTAATTTTGTGACAACCGATTCATTGATTAAAGCAGCTGGCGCCTGATCACTCATGCCGATACAGGAGGTATATTCAAGAGAGAAGTTCAGGTCAGAAGAAGTTTGGCCCATACCAATGCCAAGCTCATCGGAAAAAACCTTTGCCACCTTATCGACTCCTGCAAAGCGGTCGACGATGTCGTCACTGAGCCGAATCGTTATTTTACCTTTGGGCTTTTCAGAAAAAAATGAATAAAAAGAGACAAGCCCTTCAATTTCAACCCGGTGTGAAGAGAGT
The DNA here is from genome assembly GCA_947259645.1 of Thermodesulfovibrionia bacterium. GTDB lineage: Bacteria > Nitrospirota > Thermodesulfovibrionia > UBA6902 > UBA6902 > Glo-13. Next base: position 18,029 of record CAMYND010000042.1, read on the forward strand.
TCCTCTGCCAGCATCTCCATCGTTTCACCGCTGATGCAGCCGAGACTGGTCTGAACTTTCCTCAGGATGTCAAGAATGCGGGTTCTGTCATGATTAAAGGCTTTGCAAGACCTATACACAACCGCGCTGATCCCTTTTCTCACTTTTCTCACCAGAGGCTTCACGCCATGATTATTTTACTGAACGTTTCTTGTGTACGCCGCTTCTTGTTCTGAAACTAATTTAAACATAAAACAGGACCGACTGCAAGCCTTTGCCATGGACTGGGCAATAAGCTCTCTTTCTCCTGCCGCAGCAGTTTCAGCCGGCCATATCAAACATTTTACCGATAAACATATGTATCAACCTGAGACGAATGCATTGACAAATAATAAAAAACTCCAATTCTTTACTCCTGTTCTTAATACGTATGAGCTCCCTGGTCAGTCTGTTGATAGATTCAGAAACAATTCCTCTGATTTATTGCAATTAAATTCATGATTGCGATATCATCAACAAGAATTTCAAGGTATAATATTTTGTAATGTATAAAAAAAGAGGCCTGCCCCATCATGTGTAACTCAGCACAAATATGGCAATCAATTATCTCTAAATATATCGTCCCTGTTTCTGTATTTATATTCGTCTCCTTTTTCCACACCTTCGCAGAGCCGGCAACAGTAAAAGTCGGCACCTATCAGAACCCCCCGCTCGTTTTTATGGACAAAGATGGCGTCATCAAGGGACTGAGCATTGATATCCTTGAATATATCGCTTCACAGGAAGGGTGGGACCTTGAATATCTACACGGAACGTGGACTGAATGTCTCAAGAGGCTTGAGAGCGGAGAGACTGATATTCAGGTTGTCATGGCATACTCAGAGGCCAGGTCATTAAAATATGACTTTGCTGATCAATCGCTATTCAATAACTGGGGGATTGTTTACAGTCAGCCTGGTTCAGATATTGAGTCCATACTGGACCTGAAGAGCAAGTCAGTTGCCCTCCTGGCAAAATCTATTCACACATCAGCTTTTAAAGATATACTGAGCAAATTTGAGGTGAAAGTCGACTTTATCGAGACAACGGATTATGCCTCTGTTTTCAGGCTGGTCAATGAAGGGAAAGCAGTTGCAGGAGTTGTAAACAGGACGTTTGCCGAGGCTAACAGAAATAATTACAACATCAAAAAAACCCCTATTATTTTTAACCCCATTGAAATTCGCTACGCCCTGCCGAAAGGGAAAAACCCTCACCTGGCGTCCGCAATTGACCGGCACCTGAGTGAATTAAAAAAAGACGGGAACTCCCTTTATTTTCAAGCCATAGAGAAATGGTTCGCTGCCTCCCGAAAATATGCAGTACCGGTCTGGATGAAATGGGCAATCGCCGCAGCAGCTGTTCTTCTGTTGTTTTTCCTGGTCTCAAGCCTGTTCTTCAGGTCACAGGTGAGACAACGCACACAGGCATTCAGGGAATCAGAAGAACGGTTCCAGACAATTTTCAATAATGCAATTGATGGGATCCTTATTGCTGACGTGCACACGAAAAAATTTCTCATCGGCAATAACAGCATATGCGGGATGCTTGGCTATTCCCCTGAAGAGATAAAAAACCTGGGAGTGGAGGCTATCCATCCGGAGAAGGACCTCCCCCATGTCATTGAGCAGTTCGAGAAACAGGCAAGAGGGGATCTTGCCATAGCTGAAAACTTACCGGTCAAACGCAAAGATGGAAGTATCTTTTATGCGGATATAGGGAGCTCACCCCTGGCACTGGGAAACAGGCAATACATTATCGGAATATTCAGGGACATCACGCAACGAAAAAGCCTGGAGTCTCAGCTCCTGCAGGCACAAAAGATGGAGGCGGTTGGACTGCTCGCAGGAGGTATTGCCCATGATTTCAACAATCTGCTTTCCGCTATTTCAAGCTACACATATCTTCTGCAGCTTAAGATGAGAAAAGACGACCCTTCACGGTCCTACCTGGATCAGATTTTCTCTGCAATAGAAAGGGCTACCGTACTCACGCAAAGCCTCCTTACGTTCAGCAGAAAACAGATCGCAAATCCCAAACCGATAGACCTGAATGATACTGTCCTGAATATGGAGAAAATTCTCAGACGGCTGATCGGCGAGGACATTGAGTTTACGGTTGATCTTTCTGATGAACATATTATTATCGAAGCAGACAGCGGTCAGATAGAACAGGTCCTCATGAATCTTGTTACGAATGCCCGGGATTCTATGGCGGACGGCGGTTCTCTCTCTATAAAAACCGGGCATGTTGAGATAGATGATTTATTTATTCGCACATACGGATATGGCAAGCGAGGGAAATTCGCATGCATTGATATATCAGATTCAGGAGCAGGTATGAACGAAGAGGTCCGACAAAAAGTATTTGAACCCTTCTTCAGTACAAAAGAATTCGGAAAGGGAACAGGGCTTGGCCTCTCTGTAGTGTATGGAATTATCAAGCAGCATAATGGATACATAAATGTGAGGAGCGAGCCCGGGGAAGGAACTTCCTTTGAAATATGCCTGCCCGAAGTGCATACAAAACCTGCGGAAGCCGTAGCAGAAGAGCAGCCTTATCTGGAGAGAGGAACAGAGACAATTCTTCTCGCGGAAGATGAGGAGAGTGTGAGGAGTGGCACAAGAAAACTTCTTGAGGAATTTGGGTACACCGTCATAGAGGCAATTGACGGCGATGATGCCATTGATAAATTCAGACAGCAGAGAGACAAGATTGATCTTCTCATACTCGATGTAATTATGCCTAAAAAAAGCGGGAAAGAAGTATATGATCAGATGAAAAAGTTCAATTCTGGCGTTAAAGTTATTTTTCTGAGTGGTTATTCAGGGAAAGTCCTGGAGGGCAAAAAAATATACGATGAAAAATTAACTGTGCTGAACAAACCGGTTGCGATGAGTGTGTTGCTGAGCAAAATCAGAGAAGTACTGGACAAATAATAGGCGCTGAACATTATAAATTTCTTCATATAGTGTAATCTCTCTGCATGATCCGGCCCTCAATAGACCATTTATATGTGCTAATCTATCATTGCACATGTCTACTGTTCATCCATCTGGATTTCATATAGATATCAAGCGGTGCGGACTGCTAACGTATCAGCTAACCACATCCCAGATACTTACCGTAACGCGAGAAACAGCCTTTAAGTTCTTTGAAGATCCCGGGAATCTCTGTGACATAACGCCTCTCTGGCTCGATTTCTGTATGATTAACAAAGAGAGCACCATTGAGGTGGGTGAAAATGCCGAATTCGACTATACCATAAAATTTCTCGGAAAAAAGATGCGCTGGCAAAGCCGGATCATTGACTATCATCCGCCGGAACGATTTACAGACATACAATTAACAGGCCCGTATAAATCCTGGATCCATAAGCATATTCTCGAAAAGGTGCCAGATGGAACTCTCATGAAGGACGAGGTTTTCTATACACTGCATTTGCCGACCGCTGTTTTACACCCCCTCATTATAAAAAAGAAACTCATGGACATATTCAGCTACAGGGCAGTAAAGATTGCTGAATGGACAGAGAAAATGTAATCCTCTGGTTTTCACTTCTTATCATTGTGAGGGTATTTCTTCCAGGCGCCATAGATAATGATAAAACCGATTGCTATCATAAAGAACCCGATAAAAACAGCGGTTTTTTCTTCTCTGCTCATAGCCATTCCCCCTGCAAAATACATAACAATACCAGATACACCAAGAATAATAACAATGGATCCAAAGAGTTTTTTCATATGTTGTCTTATGTTATACCAGACTATAGTTGAGATTGCACGCTTCTCCTGATGCACGACTCTTAGAGAGTAACTTCACAGTTAAACCTATCTTTTTTTGAATCTTACAGTACAGCCGCATTCACATTAACCTGTATCAGATTAAATCCCTCCTTCCTGACCAGTTTTAGGCAGGCTCTATCCATTTGAACTCCCTGATAACCATCAACAAATCAGCATAAATCCTTTTTCTGAAAAACTGTTTTTCCGGTCCAGGCAGGATAGAAGCGCCACTTTATTTATCATTGCTAAAGAAATGCACGAAAAAAGGCGATAACTATAAGTGAAGTAAGAATATCTCATAAATAATTGAGACCAGTGGAGTTATTATGAACCATAGTCTTACAAAAGTCCTGGTATTTATACTCTGTACTGTCATGGTTTTGGCAGTAACTGTTTCAGCAGCTGCAAAGGATGAAGGGATAGACGTTGTCCTCGTAATGGACACCTCGGGCAGCATGAAAAAGACAGACCCCCTGTCTCTTCGGATCCCGGCGGCAAAACTGTTTATGGCACTTCTGAAGAAACATGACCGGGCCGCTGTTATCGGTTTCAGTGAGAATGCCGAGACCCTGATCAGCCTGACCCCCCTGGACAGCAGTGATAACAAGGAAAAACTTTTCAGCGCCGCTGACAAAATCAGTTCCACCGGAAAATACACTAATCTTCATGATGCTCTGCTTAAGGGGATGGAAGTGCTGGCACAGGGCAGCAGGAAAAATCGAAAACAGATAATCGTACTCATGTCAGATGGTATGATGGATGTCGGCAATGCTGACGAAGACCGTAAACTGGTTGAAAAGATGAGAAGCACGCTTTCAGCAAGGTTAGAAGAAAAAAACGTCAAGGCTTATACCGTTGCGTTTACAGAACAGTCAGACAGGAAACTACTGGGAAAAATCTCTAAACGAAGCGGTGGATTTTATAATCTTGCCATGACTGACAAAGATTTTCATGTAATTTTCACGTCCATATTTGAAAGCCTTAAATCCCCTGAAATGCTTCCGATGACCAAGAATGGATTTCTTATCGATAAGACCATTGAAGAGGTCACGATCGTTGCGAGCAAAGGGACTATGGATACAAAAATAATGCTCAACTCACCTGACAGCAAGAGCTATACCAGCGATGATCAGAATGAGAATGTCCAGTGGTTTATATCAAACAACTTTGACATGATAACGATCAAACACCCCCATGAGGGCAGGTGGGAAATTCTCTTCAGTACAGGGGAAAACAACAAGGCCTATATCCTGACAGACCTCAAATTTATCACAAATTTTGAAAAACAGTATTCTACCTTTGGAGAACCCCTTGATATAGAGATGTGGCTTGAGAAAGAAGGCGTTATTATCCGTGAGCCTGACATTCTGGATCTGGTCACCTTCGGGCTCAAGCTGACAAGCCCCGATGGCAGAGTAACATCGCTGAAGCCTTTTAACAGAGGTGACGGGACATACCTCAGGAAGATAGAGATCAAAAGATTATGTGTTCAACATTGCGAACGCCCAGGAGTCAAAGGAAGATGTGCAGCATGAACGGGAAAAGAAACAGAAACTAAAAGAACAGGCGGCTGAGCAGCAACCAGTGGAAGAGAATAAGCACGAGGAAAACTCCTGGACACTGCTGGCAGCCGGTCTTGTCGGCCTGGGCCTTGTACTGGGAATTGCTGGATTTTTCTACTTCAGGTCAAGGCGCATAAAAGAGGTCCCCTCTGCAGAGGCAGCAGCACCTCAGCAGGAACCGCCAAAAACTGAAGAACCGGAAGAAGAGACTGCGCAGACAGTGGAACAGAAAGCTGAAGCTCCGATTACTGCGGCAGAAGAAAAATCAAGAGAACAGG
>CAMYND010000043.1 GCA_947259645.1 Thermodesulfovibrionia bacterium
GAGACTATTGAAACAGAGTAAATATGATATTGAACTTGAGCAGGGCGACTCTCTGTATATACCCGTAAAAAACAGCGTAGTGAATGTTGTAGGTGCGGTAATGTCACGAGCCAGTTTTGTGTATTCGGATAATCTCGATTATGACGATTATGTTGGCATGACAGGGGGATATTCCAGGTATGCTGATGAAGACAGAGTATACGTGTTAAAAGTTGACGGGACTGCCAGGAAGTTGGCCAATGGATTCTTCAGCTGGAATACGTCTAACTCCAGATGGGAAATGGAAGGATTCGGGGAAGAGATAAAGGAAATTGAACCCGGTGACACAATAGTTGTACCTGAAAAACTGGAACACATTGCCTGGATGAGGGAGATTAAGGATATTACGCAGATTCTTTATCAGATCGCTACTACGGCGGGGGTTTTGATTGTCGCGTTCTGATATAAGCAGGTAGTAGGGAGTAAGAAGTACGCAGTAAGAAGTAGGCAGGAGGGAGCGGAAGGAGTATGCGGCAATAGATCAGTAATTCACTACTTACTGCTTACTACTTACTTCCTACTAAAAACAAGGGGGACTGAGATGAATAGTCAATATAACGGTTACAGAGACCTTAAGGTATATCAGAAAGCATATAAATTAGCTATGGAAATATTTGAAGAGACTAAACGTTTTCCTCCCGAAGAAAAATTCTCATTAACTGATCAAATTAGGCGCTCTTCCAGAAGTATTCCAGCAAACATAGCGGAAGCCTGGAAAAAAAGAATATACCCGAAATTATTTGTAAGCAAACTAATAGATTGTGCAGGCGAAGCCGGGGAAACAGAGGTCTGGTTAGACATTGCAAGAGATGCAAAATATCTAGGAATCGAAAAATATAACTTTCTTTATAATAGTTACAATGATATAAATAAAATGCTCAATAGCATGATAAACACACCGGAAAAATTCTGCCCTCAGAAAGATCAAAAAAGAAGCTGATGCACACAGGTCGCTCTACTGCGCTGCACAACGCTTCTTCCCACTTCAAACCGCGTACTACTTTCTGCCTACTTCGTACTTCTTACTACCTACAGTTTTTTTGCTGCTTCTTGCTGTTTACTACCTACTCCCTACCTGCCCCCGTCTTCGCAGAAGACGCGCCCTTCACCTCCCCCTCAAACTGGGGCGGCACCGGGTTGATGGAAATACCTACTGCGCGGGTGATGAGAGAGAACAGTATTCGTTTCGGGGCTGGACAGGCAAAACCCTACCGGTATTTCTATGGTGCAATCAGTCCTTTGAAAGGGCTTGAGGTCGGTGGAAGAATTACGGAGCTATTAGACGTTCCCTCTGGACTTCAAAACCAGAAAAACTTCAAAGACAAGGCCTTTGACCTGAAATATCAGTTTCTTCCGGAGGGCAAATATCTTCCGGCACTGGCATTGGGCATTATGGACCCTCACGGAACACGGGTCTTCCCCTCCCAGTACATTGTGGCGAGCAAGCAGATTTACCCTTTTGATTTTACCGTTGGGTTCGGTAATGGCAGGTTCGGGAAAAAACCTCTGCCCAATAACCCTGACGGCTTCACTGTCGAACTATTTTCAGATACCGGAGACTGGGTCAGGGATTCACAGCTCTTCTGGGGCATTCAATTTGCGCCTTCAGAAAAATATGCCCTGATGCTTGAGTACAGCCCGATACGGTATCATGAACAGACAGGCGATCCAGCCCAGAAGATCTATTTCACGGAACCTGTTCAGTCAAAATTCAATTTCGGCATTCGGTACAAGCCGGTAGACTGGTTCGAGATTGATCTCAGTTATCAGAGAGGTGATCAGATCAGTGTGAATCTCTCCACGGCGTTTGATATCGGCGACCCCCTTATCCCGATATACAACCCTGTTTACCAGGCGCAGCCGGGTGAACGCCGGAACCCCGTACACAACAGAATAATAACCGCGCTGCATCGCTCGGGCTTCAGTGATATCTTCTTATTGATGGACAACGGCGACCTGTGGGTAGAGGCTGAGAATGATAAATATTTCTATAACACCATGGCTGTCAGCATTATCCTGAGAATCCTGAACAACACACTTACTGAAGATACTGAAAAGGTTCATATTGCGTTAAAGAAAAACGGGATACCAATGCTGCAATTCGTCACGAGCGGGAAGGATATTTCTGACTTATATGCAGAGAATCTTACGTTGAGCGAATTTCTCTATGTATCGCAGTTCAACACAGGGCCATCAGCCCCGTTAAAGAAGAAAGGGGCGCACCGCAAAGCATTCAGATACGGATACAAACCTTCTATAGAGACATTTCTGAATGATCCTTCCGGATTTTTCAAGTACCGGATCGGGGTATCGGGATGGATGAGCTACAGCCTCTGGCCTGGCGGGTCCCTGGCTACAGCTGTTTCAACATTCCCCTTAAACAATATTGAAACCTCTAATGATCCCCTTTCAATTCCTGTCAGGTCTGACATTGTCTTCTATATGAAGAAAAAACTTGTTCTGAGCAGATTACTCGTTGATCAGATAAAAAAATTCAGTCCGAATCTGTACGGAAGACTTTCCGCGGGAATCCTGGAGATCGAATATGCCGGCATTGATGCGGAGGTCGCCACACCGGTACTGGACGGCAGGGTGCTTTTAGGGCTCAGTGGAAGCGCGGTAAAAAAGAGGGACCCTGACAATCCGTTCAGCCTGAAAGAAAACGATGTCAAGGACCATTATACAACCGCCTTTTTCAATGTTCGTCTGAATATTCCTGAACTGGAAGCCTCTTTTGACATTAAAGCCGGGCAATTCCTGGCTGGAGATGACGGAGTACGCTATACCCTGACAAAAAACATAAAAGGCGTAAAGATCTGGGCCTGGTATACGGTTACGGACACATCGATTTTCAGTGACAGCTTCAACAGCGGATATCATGACAAAGGGATAGGGATTTCGATCCCCCTGCGCATGTTTAAAGGCACTGACTCAAGGACATCATACAGTTACTCTCTTTCTCCCTGGACGCGGGACACGGGTCAGGATATAGCCCATTATAATCCTCTTTTTGATTTCATCGGAAGAAATCTCAAAATATACCTTGACAAGGATAAAAAAATCATGTAAAAAACATGGTAGGGTTATTACTATAATACGCAATATAAACAGGAAGGAGGAATGATGAAAAAATTAACAGTAGTCTTACTCATTAGTGCGTTTCTGATTTCGGGAATCGGTATTTTTTCCCCGGCAGAGGCACAGACTGAAACCATTGCTTCACAGGCTATTGCTGAGCAGTTAGCAGCAGATGCCGGTGGTTCATTCATAACCGGAACAACCGCTCCTGCACTGACGGGAACACAGGTCGCATTACCCGTGGTATCTCAGGCAACAGGTGAAACTCTGGGATTTGTCGTCGCTGAAAAGGCAAGCCTTGTAGGCGCCCTGAACGCGGCTGGATTGACCGAAGTTGCGGCGGCAGTGTCTGCCACAGCAGCAGGTTCTGTAGCAGGAGTAGCTGCAGCTACAGGTTTGGCACTTGGCACGACCGGTACAGTAGCTCTTGCAGTAGCGGCAGTCGCCGGAATTGCATTGGCAGTAGGCAGTGATAACGACAGTACATCAACCACTACTCATACGACAACAGCGCACCACTAATGGTCTGAATTGTCGAATAAATAATTATCGCAGAAAAAGGGCTGTATAAACTACAGCCCTTTTTCTGTTAATGAAATACCATGGAGCATGTTACATTCTGGATACCCGCTTTCGCAGGTATGACAAACCCGGCAAATCACGGGCCATGAATCCCGAGATAAGATAAACGTGACCAATCTGATCAGAGAAATCAACAGACCTTATATTTCGATCTTCTTTATCTTCTTCTGCATTGTACTCTCCGGAACTACAGATGTCAGGGCCCAGAATGAAAGCGAAGCTGAGCTAAAAGTCATTGTAAGAGCAGAACTTTTTTTCACGGCTCTGCGGGACAGAACGTATGACACAGCATGGAACCTGCTCTCTGAAGATTCTCAAAATCGAATAATCAAGGACAGTTATGATCAGTCCACACATGATGGTGTTGATATTGATAAAGAGACGATTGAAAAGAACTTCGCGGAAAGAGGAATCATATTTCAGGCCTGGTGGAACTCCTTTGCAGAGAGCTTTGATGCAAACATGATTCTGGAAGAAAGCAGCTGGAAGATCGGCTATGTGAAAAAACAGAAATCCGAAATCCTCATCACCCACAGAAAATCAGAAAATCCCGTCAAATTACAGATGTTCCGACAAGACAGGCAATGGAAAGTTGGCTTTGCCGAGACATTCTGGAACAGAACATACTAAGGGCTTTCATTTATTCATAAAGAATATTTATACATTCATTCTTCCTTGACAAAAACCGGGACTTAAATTAGAATTTATGGACTTTCGCAACTCCCAAAAACATTTCCACTTCAGGAGGTATTTTTATGAAATTAGCTGCATTTGTGAGTGATTACAGGAACACTGTGGATACTCTGGACCGCTTAAAACCTGAGAAACTGGGCATCATTCTCATTCAAAACGGGGTATATCATGCAACCACAAAAGAGAAGGGAAACGCCTCCCCTGTATTAGGCTATTCTGCAGACTACTATGTACTGCAGGAAGACCTTGAAACAAGAGGATACACCAGCGCGGACGTTGGCGATAACATCAAGGTCATAACGGTCAGCGATGTAGTTGACTTATTATTCAATGATTACGATAAATCAGCTTGGTTATAGGAGGAGTCAATAGATGGGTAAACTTACGATTGGTTGTTTTTCATCACTGGTTGGATCAACAAACCTTGATTTTGCTGTGAAACTTTCCGCTGCGGCAATGGAAAAAGGGCACAAGGTGGACCTCTGGGTCTCCGGAAACGGAACAATGCTCTCATTAACCGCTCAGCGCGCGTTTAAAGATTATTCTTACCTTGAAAAAACAGTAACAGAACTGATGGAAAAGGGACTGAATGTAACTGCCTGTGAGGCCTGTGCAGAGTCGAGAGGGTATCATGAAGACCATACTCTTGCCGGGGTTAAAAGATTCAGCATGGACTGGTATCTTGCAAGCTCCTTTGATGCTGACAGGGTCCTTCATATAGGAGGTGAATAGGAATGGCTACTACGAAACTGGGATTTATCGTTCAAAGACCGGGTGTTAAAAGCGAAAACCCGAAACTCGCACTTACGCATGCAATCGCTTCACAAAGTGTTGAAATCTACCTCAATGACGGCGATCTGGTAACTGCTGATATTGCCTTTATTGGCGACGGAGTATTAAACTGTAAAAAGGACCAGAAGCCGGAATACCTGGATATGTCGACCACTGAGTCACATATTAAAATGTCGCTTCTCCTTGATCTGAATGTACTTATCTGTAAAGAAGACCTGGAACGCTTCGGCATGACAGAGAAGGACGTTGTTATCGACGCAGAAGAGTTCGGCGCAGATATCGAGGCAAAGGTAGTCCCCTATGAGGAAATCAACAAAATGATGGAAGACGTGAATCATCTTCTATTCTTTTAAAACTAATATTGACACAGGAGGTTAACAATGTCTGAATTAAAATCACAGGAACCGACTCAGGTTCTGGACGTCTTGGGCAGAGTATGTCCCTATCCGCTCGTTATAACCAAGAAGACCATGGAAAAGGCCGCGGAAGGCACCCTGCTTAAGGTATTGTGCGATGCACCGGCTTCAGCAGAGGACACTATCCCCAAGTACTGTGAAAAGCAGGGGTTCGGCTGTGAACTGGTAAAAGTTGAAGATAAGGGTTACTGGGAAATCTACATCAAGAAAGACTAGTTTTCCCTGTCAGAAAATACAAAAAAGGCGTTCCGTCATCGGAACGCCTTTTTCGTTTGAGCCTATAACAAAAAACTACATTTCTGTTACGGTAATTGCTTCCTGCGGGCAAGACTCCACGCAGGTTAAGCAGTTGGCGCAATCTGAAGCCTGGTAAGGGTCAGACTTGCCATTAGCAAGCTGGAACACTTCTGACGGGCAAAGATTTACACACTCTTCACAACCATCACACTTCTCGGTATCTACTTGAACATCAATCATTTCGCTTTACTTCCTCCTCTCATTGGTTTGATCGTTACGTTAGTCTGAAATTACAAATACTGCCTGTGAAAGGGTTAAAGCAGTGTGCTGCAATTATCAACTAATAACTATTTTAAACAACCTGTCATGCCCTGTCAACGCACAGGGCATTTTATTGTTATTCTTCAGCTGTAATGAGCTTTACTCCCACATATCCGTGACAATTATTGCATGACGTGTTCTGGTCATGACAGTCAAGGCAGAGCTCTTCTTCGTCCTCGGTCTTAACAATAAGTTGCGGGTTATAGGTCCCTGTCACAAGGTCCGGATGATAGGCCTTCCAGTATTCAAGCCCCTCAAGACCGCTTGAAAAAAGCCCTGTTTTCCGTAAAGACTTCCCTTCTGATGTGGTATTGACTGTATGTGAATCAGGCGCATCACCATCAATGACAATCGCCATAGGACTTGACCCCTCTTCTCCCCGCACCGGCTTGTCAACCTGCGTACAGCCAGCAGCGATCAACAGGAGAAACAGAAGGGGAATCATCACTTTGAACTTTGAACTTGTTAATTTGAACTTTCTCATCATACCCCCTCCTTCGCGCCAAGCTGAATGGAATTGCTGATAAGCTGATGGACTCCGCCAACTTCCTCCATCTCTATACCATAGATCGGGAATATTTTTGTGAACTGGGCCTTGCAGATGGCACAGATAAGAGCAAAGAAATTTACATCATGAGAGTCCTTTACCCGCTTTAAGGCCTGCATCCTCGGCATCGCGCCCTTTACTCTGATGTCTATCATTTCGTCAGTCAGAACACCGCCTCCGCCTCCGCAGCAGAATGTCCGTTCACCTATGGTGTCGTCTGCCATATCAACGAATTTATTACAGCATGCATTGATAATTTCACGGGGGATCGTCATCTGATCCCCAGGGGTCTCGCCCATTCTGGATGCCCGCGCAACATTACAGGAATCATGGAATGTGACGGAAAACTCATCATTGGCTGCCTTGTCAAGCTTAATAGCACCCTTTTTGATGAGATCGAGGGTGTACTCACAGATATGTGAGGGCTGCCTGTACTGGGAATCAAGGAAATCAAAGGGCCCGTTCAGCGTATTGCTGAATGAGTAGAGCACACGCCATGCATGTCCGCACTCTCCTGCTATCACCCGTTTAACCTTCAGATCCCGTGCAGCATCCCATATGCGTTTGTTGATCGTCTTCATATGGTCGTAGTTTCCGATGAACATCCCGAAGTTTCCGCCTTCCGAGGCATGGGAGCTGATAGTCCAGTTTACCCCGGCCTGGTGGAAGACCTTTGCGTAACCTTCAAGGGACAATACATGAGGTTCCGCAAAAAAATCAGCTGAAGGGGTAACGAGTAAAATGTCCGCGCCTTCAACATCCAGGGGCAACTTTACGGGCACGCCGGTTTTTTCCTCTATTTCCTCCTCAACAAAATCAAGGGTATTCCTCAGTGCAGGACCGGGCATTCCCAGGTTGTTTCCGATGGTTTCGGCTTTGTTGATAATCTCAAGGTTGTATTTGGAACCGATACCGGTTGCATCAAGAATCTCTCGTGCAGCCATGGTAATCTCTGCGGTGTCTATTCCATAGGGGCAGAACACTGAACAGCGCCTGCACTCTGAGCATTGATAAAAGTAGGTCAGCCACTCTTCAAGGAGTTCGTCTGACAATTCCCGGGCTCCGGCCAGATTTCCAAGGAGCTTGCCTCCGGTTGTAAAGTACTTCCTGTACACGCTCCTCATCAGCTCCTGCCTGTGCACCGGCATGTTTCTCGGGTCTCCTGTGCTCAGGAAGTAGTGACACTTGTCAGTGCATGCTCCGCACCGTACGCATTCATCAAGAAAGACCCTCACAGATCTGTACTTCTTGAGGATCTCTTCCATTTTTTTCAGAAAAAGTTCTTTCCAGTTTGACGGCTTTTCAGCAGGGAAATTGACTTTTTCCATTAATTCCGGTTTCGCCTTAAAGGGCATAATGCCTTTTGATGCGCCCGGCGTGACCTTTGGTGTTATTATTTCTCCCGTTAACTCGGGAGCTTTGATATCTGCCATAGTATCTCTCCTCTATTGTGCCCAGGGCGCCACATGCCTGGCTTCCCTTGGATTATCTGCCTGAGCCCTTGTGGGACTGACCAGGATACCCCATGCATGCATAAGCTTGCTAAACGGAAAGTACGCAAGGAGGACCAAAACCAGACCGAAATGAATAAGAAAAATCGGGCTGTCCGGTAACTGGGCAGGACTGAAGGTTAGAAGTCCAAGGATAAACGCTTTAACATCAACAAGATTTGTCCTGACATAGTACTTCAGCAGCAGGCCGGTCAGGCCGATAGCTATTATCAGGATCAACACAAAGTAATCCTGAAACAGCGTAATAACAGCCATCCTGTCATTGGTAAACCTTCTGACAATCAATATCAGAAGGGCTATGGGAAATAGTAAGCCGGCCAGAATACCGAGGCCCTGGAAAGCCATAATGATTCCAGGAACAGGATAGGTAAAAAATCTCAGGTGTCTCAATACGATTAATAAAAATGTTACATGGAAGATCCATCCACCAACCCAAAGCACTTTTTCCGCGGTCCCTCCCTTGAGAAGGCTTCTGAAAAAGAGCACCTCAGGTATCATTCTCGCAACAACTCCCATGGTCGTCGTAGGTGCCGGGGTTGTCGGGATCAGCAAAGGATTGGGTGTTTTAAAATACAGGATAACTTTATTCAGAAATCCGACTACAAATACTAGTGCAGTTACGTAGGCGAGGAGGTTAATGACAGTGCTTAGTCCGTTCATACAAAAAGCCCCCTTATCAGTCATGACTTCAGTTTAAAATTAAGGATAGCCCACGGGAGTGGGCTATCCGGTTACCGTTTTCAAATGAGTAAATTTGATAACTTGTTATACGCAGCCGGTCGGTTTAGGAAGTCCGGCATACCTGCATGCCTGTTTTGCAGGACCTGCTGGATAGAGCTCATAAAGGTACTTTGTGTTGCCCTTTTCTTTTCCGTACTCTTTTGCAAGCTCTTTTGTCAGTATTTTGATCATCGGTGCAATCTGATATTTCTCAAAATAACTCCTGAGAAATTTGATTACGTTCCAATGCTCCGCACTTAAATCAAGACCGTCTTCTTTTGCCATTGCTCCGGCAACTCCCTCAGTCCACTCCTGCCAGTCCATAAGGTAACCTTCCTCATCGACCTCGTATGATTTTCCTTCGACATCTAATGTTGCCATTTTATGCTCCTTTCTTTCCTAAATAGGATTCTTGGTGTCGCCTTAATCAAGCGTCAAATTCTGTTTTCACAACCTTTGATTTTAAAATTGAACTCCAAGGCGGATTTGACAATATAATACAAATGACCTTGGTTGGTCAAATAAAAAAATCTTATATCTCATTTACTCTAATTAATGCATTTCCGTCTTGCCGCACCTCCTTGAAATAAAAGATTTTTTCGCAATCCCGGCAGGCATCTTACGCTATTAGTTTTATGAAAAGCAGTTTACATGCCTTCCCTGTTGATCCACCCCTGCCTGTTGTATTTGAATTGATATCATAATCAAAATCATCTGTTTCATAGTCTTCGGGGGAGAGCTGCAGCGCCCGGTCAAGGTCTCCTTTACAGACAAACTGGAGCGCGTCCATGTATATTTCTCCCAGGTTATGACCGGTCCTGTCAAGCACATATACCGCACCACACGTGCAGATGCCGCCGGTCAGGTCCATTGAATTAAACTGAATATCGACCGGATTTCCCAGATAATTGTCACAAAACGGACACTGTAAAGGCTTTCTTCTCGCCATACTATTATCATCCACAGATTTCGCAGATTACTTTGATTATAACTACTGCGTTAATCTGTGTAATCTGCGGATCGTCTCTTTTCTTTAAACCTAACTGCGCACTTCACCATGCCGTCAGCCCACTCAGGTGATCCGATGGCGTGGAGGTGAGTGTATGCAGCAAGGACATTTTTATAGCATATACCGTCTTTATTTTCAACTATACCCCTGCCACGTTTCATGGTAAAAGCGAACGAGATATTTTCATCAGGCTGAACGTCAAGAACCCGTGAATAGTGAAACTCATGGCCTTTCAAAACAGTGCCGGTGGCATAAAAAGGGTTTTCCCTCTCAACATCAGCAATCGTATAGCCGTGGGCGCTTGGCCGCTTTTCCATACCAAAGGAAACAGGCAAAACACCGACCATTGGATAGGTTCGTTCACTGAGCGTTATGCTTTTGCCCAGGTACATAAGACCCCCGCATTCCGCGTAGACAGGAAGCCCTTTCTCGATAGCCTGGCGAAGCGACTCCTTGAATCCGGAGTTCTCTGCAAGCGCTATCGCATGGGTCTCGGGAAAACCGCCTCCTATATAGAGCGCGTCAATATCAGGAACCCTGTCCTCGCTCAAAGGACTGACCTCCACAATATTCACCCCCCTCTTCTCCAGCTCATCAATATTCTCCTGGTAATAAAACTGAAACGCAGAGTCCCTGATAACGCCAATCTTCAGTAGGGGCAAGGCATGCCTTGCCCTTACAGGATCTTCGTTGTCCATGTTCAGAGCCGGAACAGCTCCGGCTTTTTCAGCAATAGAGATAATCCCCTCAATATCAAGGTACTTCTCCCCAATTTCTTTAACCGCCTCAATTGAGTCCCCAAGCCCCTCATGCTCCTGAAAGGGGGTCAGTCCCATATGCCTTTCCGGAAAGGGGTCTTTCCTGAGCCTCGGAATCGCGCCAAGCACCGGCACATTACAGTTTTTCGTGATGGATCTTCGAATTACATTTTCCTGCCTGCCGGTGGCTACCCTGTTCAGAACAACCGCGCCGACAGACACTGCGGGGTCCATCTGCTGACACCCGAGAATGAGCGCTGATACGGTATTCGTCACCTTGGTGCAGTCAACCGCGAGAATGACCGGGGTCTTTAAGAGCTTCGCCAGTTCAGCGGTGCTGTACGTGCCTTCATGGTCAACCCCGTCATAGAGGCCCCTGTTTCCTTCAATGACCGCTATCTCTGCATCTGTGGTGTGTGAAATAAATGATCGGCATGCCTGGTCCGGGGTCATCATGAAGAGGTCGAGGTTGTAGCAGGGCATGCCCGCGGCACGTGCCATCCAGCCTGCATCGATATAATCAGGACCCTTCTTGAAAGGAACCGTTTTCAGGCCCTTATTTCTTAACGCTGCAATAATGGATAATGAGAGGATGGTTTTCCCGCCGCCTCCGCGCAGACCAGCGACGATTATTCTGGGGAGATTTTTATCAAACATAAAGAATGGTGCTGAAGGAAAATAATTCAGGGACCAGGATCAGATTAAAAAGCCTGATAGCTGATCCCTGAAACTGAAAGCTGCTATTTTAGCATTCCCTTTTCTCTGAGGTACTCTTCACTGGGAATCTCTACTGAACTGGCTCCGCCTCCGTAGGAATACATCAGTTTTCCCACATTGATCATTTCTCTGAGAGCTGTTTTTACCACTGCCTTGTCCTCGTTTGTGTCAGCCATGATCTTTTTAATAATGTCTTTTTCTTTCAGTTTCTTTTTGCCCTTCATCTTTTCCGAATAGGCAAATATGAGATCTTGAATTTCTGCTTGTTCCATATCCTCACCTCGTTTTAGAATTTGTCAGATATATCGGGTTTGCGCTCATACGCTAACTTTTCCCTGTTCATTTGTCAAGAACAAAAAACAGCCTACAAAAAAGGGCAAGTAGTTCCATTATCAACGGAACTACCTGCCTGTTTTTTTATGTCTTAGAACTTAAACGCTGCTGAAGTCCTGAGAGTGTCTCTCATGAATGTGAAATCGTCAATGTGCTGGTATGTAAACTCAATACCGGTCAGCTTGAAGAAGCTTTCCCAGCCGATTCTCTCAATCCATTCTCCAACTCTCTCATGCTTTCTGGCATGCTTTGCGTATGTCTCAAGAATGTTCTTGATCGCATCAACAACCTTCGGCCACCTCGGCGGCTCATTGAATAAGAAGGGTATTGCCAGTTTGGAGAACTTTGGATCAGTTCTGAGACTGCTGATCTTTCCACCGACAACGATAGCAACACCGTCATCTTCAGGCCTGTGAATATCAATCGGAGGACAGACGGTAAAACAGTTACCGCAGTACATGCATTTCTCCTCATTGATTACGACTGTCTTGTCCTTTGGATTCGGCCTGATTGCCGAAGTCGGGCAGGAACCGACAGTAGTCGGTATTTCACACATCTTTCCTACATTAGCATCGTCAATGGTAGGGGCCTTTCTATGTACCGCAACAACCGCGATATCCGAGCAGTGAACAGCACCGCACATGTTAACGCAGCATGCAACTGCAAGCCTTACTTTGTTCGGCAGCTCTTTGGTTGTAAAGTACTCATAAAGTTCATCCATCATAGCCTTCACAATACCGGAAGCGTCTGTACATGCACTGTGGCAATGCACCCAGCCCTGTGTATGAATTACGTTACTGATTCTGGGGCCGATACCGCCGACAGTGTATTTTCTCTCTTTGAGCTCAGCCAGAAGAGGGTCAATCTTGCCTTTGTCGGATACGAGGAACTCAATATTGTTTCTCGTTGTGAATCTCAGGTAACCGTCGCAATATTTTTCTGAGAGGTCACAGATTTCGCGAATGGATTCTGTGCTCAGGATCCTCGGTGAAGCTGCCCTGACAGTGTAAATCTTATCACCGCCCTCAGCAACATGCACCATGGTTCCCGGAGTTAATACCTCGTGATACTTCCACTTGCCATAATTTTCTTTAATAACAGGCGGAAGGTACGCATCGTACTTTGGTGGTCCAATGTCTGTCTGTCTTTCAGGTAATGCCATGTGAAAATCCTCCTTTATATCAATATTCTCTTTGAATTATTTATCAAAATCACTTTCAGCCCAGAAGAAGAACGGGTCTTTCCTCGGCTCTTTAACCTGCTGAGGAACTGGCGGAATGTCCGCGGCTTCGAGTAAAGGCCTCATGCCCTTCACTTCGATAAGCTCACCGATTCTCTCTCTCGGTTTAGCAGTGTCATCCCACCATTCGATGATGGCTTCAATCTTCTCTGTAATCTCCTCATACGGAGGATCCATTTTAATAAAGGGGATCAGAACCCATGAGAGCAGCGAACCAACAACGATCGGGGCCTTTGCTCCGACCAGGATAGTGGCGCCTTTGTCTAAGCCGGGCCTGAGGGCTTTGGTCATTTTGGCTATACAGTGCATGCACCTGTTGCACTCAACATCATTGATCTTGATCTCTCCGCCGTCATAAACCATGCACTCTGTCGGGCACAAATCAATAATCTCTCCCTGAATGTCCATGCCCTTGTCCGCATAATTTTTAACCTCTGCCTGATCGATGCGGATTTTGTCTTTCCATGTACCGATAATGGACAGGTCAGCACGGGCAATAGCTGCAACGCAGTCACAGGCACAGCCTGCTGTCTTTATTTTGAATTTATATGGGTAAGCCGGTCTGTGCATCTCATCCTGAAAATGCTGTGTTATATGGTAGGTAAAGTCCATGGTGTCAATACATGCCCATTCACAACGTCCCATTCCCACGCAGCAACTCGGGGTCCTCATTGCTGAACCTGAACTGCCAAGGTCCCATCCTCTTGATGAATATTCAGCAAAAATCGCCTCAAGGTTCTCAGTGGTTGTTCCCAAAAGAACAAGGTCACCGGTAGAACCATGCATGTTTGTCAGTCCGCTTCCGTACTTGTCCCATATGTCGCAAATCATTCTCAGTGCTTCCGCAGTGTAGAAGAAACCACTGGTCTGGTTAATCCTGACTGTGTGAAAATGTGCAACGCCGGGAAATTCATCAGGGATTGAAGAGTATCTTCCAATAACTCCTCCTCCATAACCCAGAACTCCAACAATACCGCCATGTTTCCAGTAACCACGCTTGGTCTGGAAAGACTTTTCAAGCTGGCCCAACTCATCGTCAGCCATTGGACTCACTTTAGTGGCCTTTTTTAATTCTGTAACAAAACTAGGCCATGGCCCTTTTTCGAGCTCATCCAACATTGGTGTTTCATACTTACCCATTGTCTCCTCCTTCGTTCTTATGCTCTTGTGTATACAAGAGGATATGATTTAGTTGCTACTATAAAGAATTATTTCCTAGTATTTTTTCCTGGACATAAAGGTCAGAAAAGAAAAAACGGTTTCCCATAGTAAAACAAGTCCTGTTTCAACGTCAAATAAAAAATATTAATGTGTTAATGACTTCCACTTATTCAGTTGGGGCTAACTATCGATATTCCAAAGCGTTCTTCATAAAAAAATCCTTGATTCTCTTCTGTTTCAGCAGGTTACCGACCTATCTGCCCTTGTGCGCAGAAACGTTTCTATGCGGTAGCTGCCGTGTGAGCTTTAAAGACCTCTTCTCTCGTGAGCAGTACTTTCACCGGCACACCTTTGGATTCGATAGCCTCCCTGCCGCCTTCCTGACGGTCAATCAGCACAATCACCCCGAGCACCTTGAGTCCGCACTTTCGCGCGCGGTCAATCGCCTTGATTGTTGAGCCCCCGGTTGTGACCACATCTTCCACAATGACGACCTTGTCACCCTCTGCGACATTGCCCTCAACCCAGAGCATGGTCCCGTGCTTCTTTGGCTCTTTCCTGACCACAAAAGACTCCAAAGGGTCTTTCTTTAAATAAGATGTGTAGGCAATCGCATTCGAGATCGGGTCCGCGCCGAGGGTAAGTCCGCCGATGCCTTTTACCTTCCAGGATTTCCTGCTCCTCAGCAGATCATACATGAGGTTACCGACGAGATACATGCCCTCAGTGCTCAATGTCGTGGGCTTGCAGTTAAAGTAATAACTGCTCTTCCCGCCGGCTGCAAGCTTAAAGGACGGTTTCTCAGAATATCTAAAGGTTCGTTCAAGTACTATTTCAATGAGTCTTTTTTTCATCGCTGATAACGACCTGTATCTCTTCATTCATTTCCTCCACTTTTAGTTATACATAAACCACAGAGGCACGGAGGCACAGAGAAAGGCAGAAACTCTTTTCTTAATTCCGTTTCTCCGTGTCTCCGTGTCTCCGTGGTTCCCAGATAATTTCCTGCTCAATGTCATTGCGACTGCCCGGCCTTCAGCCCTAGAGGCACGGAGTTAAAAAAATGAGTTCCTGCTTTTCTCTGTGTCTCTGTGTCTCCGTGGTTCATAGATAAATTCCTGCTCAATGTCATTGCGACTGCCCGGCCTTCAGCCCTTCAATCACAATAAAGAAAAACACGATGGTAAACCCGACAATCAGCCCGATGATATTAATGACCTTGAAATAGGCGAGCGCGATAATTGCCGTAAAAAGGACTGCCAATCTGGTTATACTGAAGATAAGCAGTCGAATTTTTGCCTTATGGACATCAACCATTCCTTCAATGTTCCTCGTCATTCCCTTAAAATTAATGATCCCAAAGAGCCAGCCAAGAAAAATGCCAAGGGGCAGCTTTCGCGTTTCTATAAAGGCTGAAGCGATCAATACCGGTACCAGCACCATAAGGCTCTTCTTTGTAATGTTTTTAATAATATCCATAATTCTCTGTTTCCATATATGTCATAGCGTGATGCTTACATTTCCCGCTTATCATTTTCTTCCTTGTTATAATCACCTGCCCTTTTAGCCAGCTTGAAGAGATACTTGAACCCTGCCGCTATACCGATAAACATAAGGATCAGCGAAAACCACGGGTCTGTACCAAGTGCCGGGTCAACAACCCAGTGGCCTAACGCAAAACCGACAAAGGTTGTGGCAACAAAGTTGATCCCCACAGTGCTGGCAACACCAAGATACCGGTAATAATTGTTTTTTTTCTCTTTTTCCTTGTTAGGCTTTTTCATTCTCACAGGAAGATGTTTGTTTGAATCAGCTGTTCTCTGCTGGCGATGAACAGGTAACGAAACCGAATTGTATCAAAAGAGCAGATAAATTTCATAGAAAAAACCCGGCTGGAAAGCATGAGATAGAAACTGTTACAATTCCTGAATGTTTGAAGCGATCATTCTCGGCATACTGCAGGGGCTCACAGAGTTCATACCGGTAAGCAGTTCAGCCCACCTTATTGTTGCTCCATGGTTTTTCAAGTGGGATGGCATTGTCAATACACTCAGTTTTGATGTGGCCCTTCACTTTGGAACCCTCCTGGCGCTTCTGGTCTACTTCAGAAAAGAGTGGATAGAGATTCTGGCAACAGCCGGACGCAAAGACTCCATGCTCTGGAAAATTGCTGTCGGGACCATACCTGCCGCCGTGATCGGAACAGCCTTTCATGACTCGATCGCCGCGAACAGGAGCCCGATTCTTATCGCATTCACCCTCTCTCTTGTCTCGGTTTTCATGATCATGTCAGAGCGGAACTACAAAGAGGAAGGCCGCGCAGGTCTTGAAGTTATTAATTATAAAAACGCCCTCTTTATTGGCATTGCACAGGCATTCGCCCTTGTTCCGGGGGTTTCCCGCTCCGGAATCACCATAGTGGCCGGTCTTGTTAAGGGGCTGAAACGTGCTGATGCCGCACGCTTCTCATTTCTGCTCGGGACGCCTGCTGTTGCGGGGGCAAGCCTGATGGAAGCGAAAAACCTGATCAATGCCGAGAGCATTGAAGTAGACATTTTTCTTGCAGGCATCATTGTCGCCGCTGTTACAGGCTACATCGCGATAAAGTACCTGCTCATCTTTTTGCAGCGCCACTCCATGAGACCCTTTGCGTATTATCGTTTTTTCCTTGCTTTTGTTATCATACTGTCACTATGGATAACTATTTAGTAATGGGTCAAAAATCTGAAGAAATAAGACTCCCCTTTGTGCCGGTGTTTAGCCGTATCGACTGCCTGTACACCTTTGTCCCGTAATAGCCATATGGACCGTGGGAGCAAGATAAAAGATGAAATAAAGGGAATCCTTTTCATTCTCGCCGGGCTTGTCGTCTTTATCAGCCTCATAAGTCACAATGACTGGGACTCCTCGATCTTTACCCGGAGCCCTGACCAGCAAAACATGCTCGGAAGCTTCGGCTCCAACCTGTCAGACATACTGCTGCAGACCATCGGCTATGCTTCCTACCTTATCCCCGTCGTGTTTATCATAGGCGGGATAAAAAAGATGTTCGGCAGGTCTGCCCATCAAAACCAGGTTGCATTGCTCGTTGCTTTTATTTTCCTGGTGCTCTCAACATCCTCTCTCTTGACCTTGATGTACGACAAGAATCCCGGTGATATCTACGGGGGAGTCGTCGGTGAGTTCAGCTCATCCGTAACGATGAAACTATTTTCATCTGCCGGGTCTTATCTTATTTTCATAACCATGATGCTCGTGTCACTCATGTACACTATCCAGTTTTCTGTTCTTTCACTTGCAGGTACGGTCAAAAGCAAAATCATGTTCGGCTCTCGGGCGATATCCTACCTCAAGGAGAAAAGGAAGGAACGGGCGCTGAGGCGTGAAGAAGCCCGTGAGGCTGACGCTGAGGATGAATACGAAGAAGAGGAAGAGCAGTTTGAACCGGAGCAGGAACCGCTGCCCCTTACCTATCCTGAGATAAGAACGAGGCCCAAGGTCAAATCAGTTTCAAAACAACCCTCAAAAATAAGCGGCGACTATGAGTTACCGGGGGATGACCTGTTAAATGACCCCCCGCCCTCAAAATCCCGGCCATCCAAGGAGGAGCTGCTGGAGAGGTCCACTCTTCTTGAAGCAAAGCTCCTTGACTATTCAATAGAAGGCAAAGTCACCTATGTCTCACCGGGTCCGATCGTAACCATGTTTGAGTTTGAACCTGCACCGGGCGTAAAGATTAATAAGGTGGTCTCTCTGGCAGATGATCTCGCAATGGCGCTGAGAGCCAGCAGCATACGAATCTCTCCTATTCACGGACGGTCAACGCTGGGTATCGAGGTCCCCAATAAAGACCGGGAGTCTGTTTATTTAAAAGATCTCATCTCAAATGACGCTTTTCACAAAAGCAGTTCAAAACTGACCATTGCCCTGGGAAAAGATATCTTCGGTGTGCCCGTCACAACTGATCTGAGCAAGATGCCTCACCTCTTGATAGCCGGCGCAACAGGATCGGGCAAGAGTGTGGGGATGAACAGTATTGTGGTAAGCATGCTATACAAGGCAGCTCCCAAAGATGTAAAAATGCTCATGATAGACCCGAAAATGCTTGAACTCTCAGCATATGAGGATATACCCCACCTGCTGATGCCGGTCATCACACTGCCGAGAGAAGCATCGAATGCTTTGAAAAAAATGGTATTTGAAATGGAACGCCGCTACCGGCTGCTGGCAACATCCGGGGCACGAAATATCGATGCTTACAACAAAAAAATCGACGCGGAAGCCCTTTCAAAATCTGTCAAAGACCCCTATGATGATAATAAAGAACACCTTCCCTATATCGTGATATTCATAGATGAGCTCGCTGACCTGATGTTTGCTTCAGGCCGTGAGGTAGAGGACTCAATTGCACGGCTTGCCGGCATGGCGAGGGCCGCGGGAATTCACCTTGTCCTTGCAACACAGAGGCCCTCTGTTGATGTCATAACCGGGATTATCAAGGCAAACTTTCCTTCCAGGATCTCTTTTCAGGTATCATCAAAGATGGATTCGCGCATAATTCTTGACACATATGGGGCTGATCAGCTCCTTGGAAAAGGTGATATGCTCTTTACCAGTCCCGGCAAAAGGATCAAGAGGATTCACGGGGCATATGTGAGTGAAGAGGAAATACGGGATGTTGTAGCTTTTATAAAGAACCAGGGAGGTCCTGACTATTCCCTCTTTGAAGACCTTGTTTCCGAGCCGATGGCAAATTCCAGCCTGGAAGACCAGGATGAACTCTATTCCCAGGTCAGGGATTTCGTGGTCGCTGCGGGACAGGCTTCAATCTCATCCATTCAGCGGCGGATGAAAATAGGCTACAACAGGGCAGCGAGGATAATGGACATGCTTGAAGAGGAAGGAATCGTGGGACCACCGGGAGAAGCGGGGAAACCAAGAGAAGTTATCAGGAGGAGAGGATGAAAAAGAAACTATCAGCTGTCAGCGATCAGCGAACAGCTAAAAACTCATTAATAATGGTAAGTGTTGTTCTTGCTCTGTTCACAGCTACATCTGTTGCGGCGGAGAAGGGGACGCTTGTTATTCCGAAGCGGGAAACGAAGACAACGACTCAGGACGAGCAGACAGAGATTGTTGAGAGGATCCAGAAAACATTTGCGGAAATCAATGACATTAAGGGGAACTTCACTCAGACGAGCTACATTAAAGACCTTGAAGAAACACAGAAATATTCAGGGGCTTTTTTCATAAAAAAACCGGCTGACATGATGTGGGAATATACAGAGCCCCGCGATGAAAAAATAACAATACATGATGACATCACATATATTTACAAACGCGCTGAAAACCAGGTGATCAAAACCAAATTCAGCAAAGAGGCATACAGCCAGGTGCCGCTGGCATTGCTGAGCAGCTTTGAGAACATCAGCACTGATTTTCATATCTCAATGCCCGAGAAAAACGCTCTTCAGCTGATACCGAAAAAAAAGATGGGATTCATTCAGACACTGGTATTCGAAACAGTCCCTGAAGGCTTTCCAGTTTCGATGTTTACTGTCATCGACACCTACGGAAACATCATAATGATAGAGCTTGACAAGATAGCCCTCAATAACGGGCTGAAAGATGATTTTTTCCTGTTCAATATACCGGAGAATGCGGAAGTCTATGATATGAGCGAGTAAAGAAGATAACGCTCAGGTTATAATCACGGATCAATAAAAGCTCTAAACGTATTAAATTCTTAACACTGATCAAACCAGGTATAGAGAACAATAATGGCGCCCTTAAAAAAAAGAAGAAAAAAACAACGGAACAATAAAAACCGTCATATCTTATTTATCTTCATTCTCCTGTTCGTGGGCCTCTTCTTCTATTTTGATGAGTTCGAACGTGATCAAACACCGAAGGAGCCTCCTGCAAAGATCAAACCTGAAAAAAAGCCCGCTGTGATCCCTGAAATACCGGTCAAAAAAGACCTTCCAAAAGTAAGCATCATCATTGATGACCTGGGACCAAGTAAAAAATGGGCAAAAGAGATTTTCGCGATCAACAGCCCCCTTACTATCGCGATTCTTCCCCAGCAGCCTTACTCTGTCTGGATCGCTGAAGAAGCATACAAACAGGGACGGGACATTATCCTGCACCTCCCCATGGAAGCCACCCGTCCTCTCAAGCTCGGGGAAGGAGGGCTCTACACATGGATGACAGACGAAGAGATCTACAGCACCATGAATGATGACATAAACTCAGTTCCCCATATCATAGGCGTCAGTAATCATATGGGGTCCGCCTTTACCCAGGACAAGAGAGTAATGGGCGCGGTATTATCAGAATTGAAAAAACAGAATTTCTTTTTCCTTGACAGCCTGACAACTGCTCAATCTGTTGCCTACAAGCTTGCCCAGTCAAAAGGACTGAGAGCGTTTAAAAGAGATGTTTTTCTTGACAACAGCAATGAGCCTGCTGAAATAGAAAAACAGTGGAACCGGATGATAAAAATCGCCCGGAAGACCGGCAAAGCAATAGCGCTGGGGCATCCGCGGAAAAATACGATCAAATTACTGAAGGATAAATTGAGCAAGAATACTGACATCCTTGTTGTCCCGATTACAGAACTGCGATAGCAGGTTGAGAACCTCCCCTCCCCTCACTGAAGAGAATCAGACAATAACCTGAAAGGTTTTACCCGTGCTCTTTTTAAGAGAGCATGAGGGCTTTTCATATCATTTCCTCTCTTTTGACATTTGGATTGAATTCATATAGATTTAATAAAAGTTATTTTGTCAGATCATGGGGGAGGAAATTATGGACGTTAATTTTATGTTGAAAGTAGAAGATGCCAAAGCTATGGACATTCAAAAGGCCTTACAGGCTGCCGGCATCAAGGTAACAAGCATTATTGAAGTACATAAAGACAAAGGCGAAGAGGCTGCCAAAGCATCGTAACAATCACAGAAATAACAGGTTTGGTGCAAGGGGCACGGCCTGGACAGCGTTAAGGAAAAACAGATGGAGCAGAGCGATAAACCAGCGCCGCAGTGGTATGCTGTTCTCGTCAAGTCGAGACACGAATTTAAAGTTACTGACAGGCTCACTTTAAAAGGGGTTGAAACGTTCCTTCCTACCATGGATCGGATCAGCAAATGGAAAGACAGGAAGAAGCTCATCTCCTTCCCCCTTTTTCCGGGCTACCTTTTTGTACATACAACAAACGAAGCCGCGAATTTATTAAATGTACTGAAAGTCAGCGGCGTCGTCAGAATGCTCTGCACGATCCCGGGAGTTCCGGACCCCATTCCCGAGGAACAGATAACCTCATTGAGAACTCTGGTAGAAAACAAGGAAGCCCTTGATCCCTATCCATACCTCACGGAAGGACAGAGAGTGCGCATAACCATGGGGGCCCTCGCAGGGGTAGAGGGGATTCTTGAGAAAAAACTGGACAAACATATCCTCGTGCTCTCTGTTGATGTGCTCCAGCAGGGGGTTGCTTTGACTATTAATGCTGGGGAGGTTGAGAGGGTTTGATTTATATGGGGCTCTGCCCCAAGCCCCATGGGTGTTAACTTAAGCATTTGAAAAATGATGGTTGAGTTACCATCCTTTTTTGCTTGTAAGATACCGATAGCATATTATATGCTATCGGTATGAGGAGGATATTAATATGAACCCAAAAACCAAAATAGAACAGTTAAAGCAAAAGCTTCTGAATCTTGGCCCCGTTCTTCCAGGAAGTATCAGCGAACAGTGGAATGTCTGCGGAACGCCGAGCTGTAAATGCAAAGACTCCAAAAACCCCAAAAAGCACGGACCCTATTATCAACTCAGCTTCAGCGTGAGCGGGAGAAGCTCATCCATGTTTATCAAGAAACAAAACATATCCGAAGCACGCAAACGGGTACGAAACTATCAGGCATTTAAAAAACTGACTACGGAATTGATACAGGCCCATGTGGACTTAATCCGTTCCAATGGGTTCAGGAGGGATCAATATGACAAATGACCTTTTGGCAGTCTTTAAAAAAAACACTTGATCAGTGGGCACGGCAGACAGGCTTTATTCAGCGCAAAAAGATTCTCCAGGCTTTCGATTTTTTGGCCCTTATGACAGTGGGACAGTTGGGAATGAAACATCCCTCACTGGCAGGTATGGTTGAGGCCCTTCATAATGGAATGAGCAGGGAAGGCATGCACCGCAGGTTTTCAGATGCAGCGGTTGCATTCATGAAAAAATGTGCTGAGTTTATTCTTGCGCAGAAAGCCTCCTCAATGATTCCTCTTCAGACAAACTTGCTTCAGCATTTCAACCGCCTTCTGATCTTTGACAGTACAGGCTGGGATATCAATGCAAGACTGAAGGATGTTCTTCCTGGCTCAGGAGGCGGGGCATCTGCTGCAAACTGTAAATTGCAGGTCTGTTACGAGTACAAAACGGGAGAACTAAAATTCTTTGATATACAACCGGGAATTGTATCCGATAATGCCTACACCTCCCAGTTGTCCCGGCATATGCAGGTGGGTGACTTATTACTCATTGATCTCGGCTATTTCAAAATGAAGACTTTTCACCAGATAGCCTCCACAGGGGCATTTTTCCTCTCCCGCCTGCTTCTTACCACAAAGCTGATTTCTGCGGAGACACTGAAACCTATTAACCTGCCTGGCGTATTAAAAAAGGTGAAGGACAACATATATCAAATGCACGTGATTATGGGTGCCCAGAAAAAAACGCAGGTGCCATGCAGACTTGTCTGTATGAGGGTCAGTCAGGATATTGCAAACGAAC
>CAMYND010000044.1 GCA_947259645.1 Thermodesulfovibrionia bacterium
TTGATCCTGAGAACAGTTATGCCTATTATCAGATGGGCTTGATGTACAAGGATTCAGGGGACCTGGACAAAGCCGAGTATGCGTACCGCGAACTATTGAATGTTTTTCCGGATCACCCTTTTGCCAATTATGATCTGGGATATGTCTACAGGGAAAAGAAACTGTACTCAAAAGCTATGGAACAATATACAAAAGCCCTGAAGCTTGACCCGCAAAATGTAAATGCTCTCTATGACATGGGATTTATCTTCAGGGAAACCGGGGATTTTAATGGTGCATTGGCGCACTATAATAAAGTGCTTGAGGTTGACCAGTCTCATCGTTATGCTTTATGGGACAAGGCAACTGTTTACGAAAAGCTTGGCATGAAAGACGAGGCTGGGGAGCAGTACCGGCATTATCACGATATGACGGATTGCAGTTTTCGCAGGTTCTGGAACTGTTTTGACTGATTGGGCAGCACAAAGGGCCCCTCGCAGACTCCTATCAAATCAAAGGTGTTTATCTGTCCGAATCGGCAAGGTGTAGCTGAACTGAAACGTTACCTTCTCATGGCAAGGGTAACAAATCCCATCGCGTACGCTGATATTGCCGTAAGAAATATCGCGGTAAAATCATGGCGAAGGGAAGGGATGATGCTGCTGCTAAAACCGAGGCGACACTGTTTGCTGCCATTGCAACAGGAATAAAGTTGCTGTCTTTCCCGCTGACTAGCTGAATTCCCTTGGGAAGCGGGATCCCCATTGCAAAGGCCAGCGGAGATATGAAAAGGCTGATGATTATCATTCGCATAAACATATTCTCAGGCAGAATGGTGTTCAGAATATTTTCCATAAAGAACAGGGACAGGATAGTCATGAGCACTATGGCCGATAAACTCACAAGAATGAGCACTTTATTGTCCTTCTTGAGATAACCTGATGCAAGACTGCCCAGTCCTGAGAAGAGCAGCATCGAAAATACAACGGCAACAAAGGAGTATGTCGGGTGGCCGAGGAAAAGGACTGATTTTTGAATCAGGCCAATTTCAAGAAGCATGAACCCTATGCCGATACTGAAGAAAAACAGAATAAAATGTACGTTATATTTCATGCGTGTCTCTTTTCTTTTCAGAATATAGACAGGCAGAAATATAATCAGTACGGTAAAAATGAAAATCTGCATGATCGAGATGAAGAGGTTATAAATAACAGAATTTTTGTACTTGAATATATTTTCTGGTTTTTCGTATTGAAAAAAGAAGGGCTTGTTATCCGTCAAAGGGCTGATGTTTGACGGGTAATTTTTAATGTACGAGGCTGATTGACTCAGTCTTGCAGACTCCATGAAGTCCGTATATGTATTATCGTTATTCCAGCTGTTTACGGGCAAGTACATTATTTCAGAATCATTAATCGCCTCATATCCGATGACATCATTAACAGGAAGTCTCAGCAGTCTGGAACTTTTATTTACCCTGCGCGTGAATGATTTGACGATGGCCATTTCTTCAGGCAGGAAGGGGACTTTTTTGATTAAGACATTTACATTGATCGCCTGCTTGACAACTATGAAATGGTTATAGGGGTTCACAATTCCTGTTTCTTCCATGGCTTTCAGGGCTGTTGCTATGATGAGCATGGGTTCTCTGGAGCCGAAGCGTATCAGCGAGAGTACCCCATCAGGTTTCAGTGCATTGAAATAATCTTTAAAGGCCTGCGATGTGTAGAGATAGTTTTCAGAAACTGAGAGAGCTCCTGAAGTCAGATTTGATGTGTCAGTATCAGCGCCGGCAATCTGGATGATATCATATATACTATACTTGTTCTTAACAAAGTACCTGCCGTCCATATTCACTATCGAGATGTTTTTTCTGTTATATGGATCGCCCAGGAAATCCTTGAAGGTTTCTTTCACAAGGTTTACGGTAGTGCTGTTAATCTCCACCCCGGTAATTGTCCGGCTCTTGAAATATGATGCCCGCATGATGTCATGTCCGCCACCGAGCCCGATAGCCAGTGTCTCAGGATTTTCCCGGAGCTGGTAAACTAGGCTGAATATGCTGCCGTCAAAAAAATTTGTATAATCAAATTGGTCTCTCCGCACGTTCAGAAGCATTGAGCCTGCATCACCGTCTTGAAACATAGCTTTTATGGGAACGGCTTCAGGCATGTACATGTACGAATAATCTTCATCAAAGGAGTACACTTCAATTTTACCGAGAGGATCCCAGCGGGAAAACTCCCTTGTCGCGATAGAGGCATTTTTCATCTTGGAAAGACCGCCATTGGTTTTTGATTTAAAATCAAAGAGGCTTCCGGCGAAGAAAAAACTCGCTATGATAAACAGCATAAATGCAGCAGATGATAAAGAAAAGTATCTTGATGTGCTCCGAACATAAAGAAGGGAAGAAAACGCTCCGAGAAAAGCGACCAGAAGAATTAAGTTCTCAGCACCCAAAGGACGTAATGCAATGAGCGGGACTATGCAGCCCAGTCCTGAACCGATGAGATTTACTGAATAGAGCTTTGGCACATCGGACACATTTTTCTTGAACATATAGGTGACAACAGCACCAAAGAAAATATAGGGGACGCTGAATATAATAGAGAAGAGCCAGAGTCTTGAAAAATTATATCCCGCATTTATCCATTCAAAGTAGTGGCTGAATATAAAGTGTGTCGCCATCACGCTCACGGAGAAACCAAGGAAAAGATACGCAAGAAGTTTTTCCTCTTTCATAGTGTTAAACCGGGAGATAAGCGCCATGCTTATGCTGCCGATTCCGATGCCCATCAGTACAATGCTCACAACGATATGGGCAAGAGAACGCAGCAGGCTGTACGCAAAAATACGGAGCTGCAGCACCTCAAGTGTCAGAGTTGCAACTGATAAAATAAACAGTGAAATAAATAAACGGGACGAGCGTTGCATGGATAACATTTATACCACAGAGGAAAAATCAAAATCAAGTTCAGCTGTTTCTGAGTTGATCAGCAAGAAGGTAACTTGTGGAAGATGCTCTTTTGCGCACAATAGCATATAGGAGGTAGTCCGGGCTATTATCAGTACGCCAGTATACGCGGTTACAATAGTCGTACGTGCATACCTGACTTACTTATATCTATTGAAATCGTTGTGGCAAATATGTGATTGTATAAGTGGTAAATCTAGCGGTGCATTCTGCCGAAATTAAGAAACGGGTAACAGTCGTGGACAATGTAGTATGGTAGAGGGAAAAAAGATATCAGCCATCATCCCGGTATTAAATGAGGAACTGACGCTTCCTCTTGTCCTGAGAGATATCCCTGGGAATATCATTGATGAGGTTGTCGTAATAGACAATGGCAGCAGCGACAGAACTCCTGAGATCGCGAAAGAAGGGGGAGCCACACTCCTTTATGAACCGAGGAAGGGATACGGGTACCCCTGTATGACAGGGATAGAACACCTGAAAACGAGCAAACCTGATATAGTGGTATTTATTGATGGAAATTACAGTGATTATCCCACCGAAGCAGGAAAGCTTATTGATCCTATTATTAAGGACGATTATGATCTTGTATGCGGCTCCCGGGTAATGGGAGAGGCTGAAGAAGGCTCACTCCGGGCCCCGGTTCGTTTTGGTAATCATCTGGCAACTGTGTTAATGAGATTGTTTTATGGTTATAAATTTACAGATGTTGGTCCTTTCCGTGCCATAAAATTTGATAAATTATTAATGCTCGATTTGCATGATAATCTGGGCTGGACCATTGAAATGCAGGTTAAAGCGGTAAAGAGTAAATTCAAAATTCTCGAGGTTCCGGTCAGCTACAGGGCAGGAACAGGCAAGTCCAAACTGACAGGCAACATCAAGGGTATCTCTGTTGTTGGCTACAGGATTATCAGGGCTATCATGAAAAATCTGAACTACTCCCCC
This sequence comes from Thermodesulfovibrionia bacterium, assembly GCA_947259645.1. GTDB lineage: Bacteria > Nitrospirota > Thermodesulfovibrionia > UBA6902 > UBA6902 > Glo-13. The sequence continues at coordinate 3,902 of CAMYND010000044.1, forward strand.
TGAGACTCTTGTTATCCCCTAATTCCAGCAGCAATAATAACCGGTTCCCTCTGTAGTTGAACCTGTGGGTTTTCAGTATAGCCTTTATCTGCAGACACGCTTCTGCTCGCAAGAATCCCGCCGCAGATAATAACGAGCAGTATGATGAAAAATAATATGCTGAGATAGTTTTTTCTTATTGCGTTATTTATTTTCATTGTAGTCTCCGTTATTTTTTGTTTGAATCTCTATTTATATTGCCAGTTACTTATGAACAGAATGTGAAGTGTTATTCTCGGCAGGTTAGGGATTATATTCATGATTTATTCACACTATCTTCATATTCATTGCATAATTGATTCATACACTATACATAGCAATAAAGAAGGAGGTGAGTGATATGATGCATTGGGGAGATTACGGTGCAATGGGATACGGAGGAGCAGGATTAGGATGGGTGTTCATGATTTTATTCTGGGCATTGGTAATTCTGGGAATAATACATCTTGTAAAGAAGTTGACGGGCAACAGCAAAGAGGCTGGAACCAAAGAGTCTGCAGAGGATATTCTCAAGAAGAGATTTGCAGCAGGTGAGATTGCAATTGATGAATATAATGATAAGATGTCTATTATAAACAAGCATTAGTCTTTAGAGGCAATTTATTGTTAATAATAATGGATACGCTTCACGTTATTTATACAGATATATAACTGAGGTATCCGCAACCATGAAAGGTCTGTTCAGCAGTAACGGGCCGGTAAAGGAGGAGAAGATGAAAGGTGTAATATTGGCAACAGTTTTGATTGTCGGTTTAGCAGCCGGGCAGGTTTTTGCCCAGATGGGTCAGGGGCATATGTCAGGCACGGGCATGATGGGTCAGGGTGGACAGTCCATGATGGATCAGGCAGGGCAGTCCATGATGGGAGGTCAGAATCAACAACCAGCAGGACAGAACCCAGACAGCGGTGGCCACTACCCATGCCAGATGCATCAGGGCATGGGACCAGGCATGATGGGCGGTCAGATGGGTGGATATGGAATGATGGGCGGCCACATGGGTGGACATATGGGCCAGGGCCATATGGGTGGAGACGGTATGATGGGAACTGGACATAATTCTGAAACCTATCAGAAAAATCAGGATGAATACAATAAATATCTTGATGACACGGCAGGTATCAGGAAAAATATCCATAACAAAAAATTTGAGTATTTTGAAGCGGTCCGCAATCCGAACACAACGCGCACAGATATTCTGAAGATTGAAAAAGAGCTTCACGATCTTAAGTGGCAACTGTATGAAAAGGCCCCGAGGTAGCAGTAAATATATTCCTGTAAAATGGCTGGGAAATAATACTGTTTCTCAGCCATTTGCAGTTCCGCCTGCATTATCTAATCATTCGACAAAAGACAGTTTCCGGCAGGAAATCATTTAAGTGGTGTCACGAGGGAGTACGCTTATCTTCCTGATACTGTTAGTGTCCGTGGCCTTTTGCTGAATGTTTTTCTTCTGCCTCGGCACTTTTTCCTTCGTCATGCTCGTGAACAAGAAGGTGCCTGTGAGAAAATGCGTGAGCATATGACAGGACCTGCCATACTTCTTCTTCTGATAAGATACCTTTAAAAGCGGGCATACTTGATTTGAAGGGCGCCTGTTGTCCACCGTCCATGGTTCTCCAGAAGAGGTAATTGTCATTCATTTGAGACATATGGGAACTGTCCTGAAAACTCATAGGCTTTCTTCCCATTGATTTGGAAAGAGGTCCATCACCTTTCCCCTCTGTGCCGTGACATTTAGCGCATTTCTCTTTGTAAATCCTGCTACCGGCAACAATTGATTCAATATCTGACCAGTAAATGTTTTTCTTGTCCTTATAATGAGTCGGAATCTTAATGCTGTGATCCCCTTTATCTTTATGTGTATGTCCGGTACCGCCTGATATGACTATTGTTACCGACATAAAAATTACAATCATAGATACCATACATACGGCTGCCACATAGAGTAACTTTGGGTATTTATATTCCATCTTATACTACCTCCTGAACGTCATTATTGAATATAGTGAGACAAGAATTTGAATTAGATGTGAAGAGCATCAGCGAACTCCCTTTGTCTTTACCGCTTAATCAAATTAGCATATATTCTATTGAATCGGACTACTATGATATTTATCATAAAAATTCAGAGCGGATTTTAAATGTATCGAACCTTTATTCCTTTTAAAAAGCGGTAGTATGTAGTGCAGAGGTAATGTTAAGATACAAACAGAAAAACAAAAATGAGGTGAAGATAATGGAAGATGCGTCTGTTGTTCGGCTTGGATTTTTCTTTGGAGTATTTGCTCTTGTTGCTGTCTGGGAGCTATTATCGCCCCGCCGGGTTTTGACGTCATCTAAAGCTGTTCGCTGGTACAGCAATTTAGGTGTCGTTGCAATCGACTCGTTGACAGTCTACATCTTATTCCCCCTTGTAGCAATTCATGTCGCTGTGATGGCTCAGGACAAGGGCTGGGGGATGCTCAATAACCTTGATATTCCGACGTGGCTGAAAGTTTTTGCCGGCGTATTGATTCTTGATATGATCATATATTTGCAGCATATCATGTTCCATGCTGTTCCTGCATTGTGGCGCCTTCATATGATGCATCATGCTGACCTTGATTATGATGTTACGACCGGATTGCGGTTTCACCCTATCGAAATCATTATCAGCATGGGAATAAAAATGGGATCTGTGGCAGCGATCGGTGCTTCTCCTTTCACAGTCATTTTGTTTGAAATAATCCTGAATGCTACCGCGATGTTTAACCATGGGAACATTAAATTACCGTTACAGATCGATAAATTTCTGAGACTTCTTGTTGTAACCCCGGATATGCACCGGGTACATCATTCGGTGACAATTAGGGAAACAAACAGCAACTTTGGGTTTAGTTTCCCGTGGTGGGACCGTTTGTTTGGAACATACCGGCCCCAACCGGCTGCAGGACATGAAGGTATGACTATTGGTCTCTCACAGTTTCGGGATGTCAGGCAGAACACTCTGCATCGGATGCTGGCGTTGCCTTTCATTGGAAATCCAGGGGCGTATCCGATTAATCGCTGGGGGAAAGATCCGATGTCCATGTATAAAAAGTGATATAAAATAACGATTTTTTCTCTTCACAATTTCTTCAAAATTGTATGGTATACTTTTGGCATAAGAGAAGGTGCTGACTTTGAAGAAAAGATTATTTCCTACCCAAAAAGAGCCCAATCTTTCTTCAGCCATGTCCCCTAACATAGTCGGCGCCTTCTCTTATATTATTTTTCTCCCACTTTACAAGCAGACCGAATAGTTGACAATTAAAATTCCCCTGCTTGCTTGACAGCTTCTAACTATATGATATAATTCGAGTTATCGAGAATAATTACTATTCTATAACTGATAACGGGGAATGCCCCAGAAATGGAGAAAACCATGATTAAAGAATTTAAAGAGTTTGCAATGCGCGGTAGCGTTGTTGATATGGCTGTTGGTATTGTTATTGGTGCTGCGTTCGGTACTATTGTAAAGTCCTTTGTATCGGACGTACTGATGCCGCCGATTGGACTGTTGCTGGGAGGGGTTGATTTTTCAAACCTCTTTGCCGTCGTAAAGCAGGGATCCGCGGCCGGGCCTTTTTCTACCGTGGCTGAAGCCCAGGCGGCAGGTGCTGTCACTATTAACTACGGTATGTTTCTGAACACAGTTATATCTTTCATAATTATTGCGTTTGCTATTTTTATGGTGGTGCAGGCTATGAATAATCTCAAAAAGGAAGAGGTGCCTGCCGCGCCAACGACCAAAGACTGCTCTCACTGTTTTACCTCAATCCCGATACAGGCTACCCGTTGCCCAAACTGTACATCAGAATTGGGTTCCCAGTAACAGTCTGACGGTAATGAAAAAAGGATAAACCGGGCCGGACCGCAATAGTCATCGCGGTCCGGCCTGATGCATTCCGGCGTAGCATTCTCATGCTCATACATTCCCTGAAAATCTGAAAATATTTGGTATTTGCTAAAAATTCTTTTTCTTATAGATAATAGGAGAGAAAGAAAAGGAATCGTTATGGACCAGGAAGCATCCCCAGTTCCTGACATGAACACAGAAGACAAGAAAGAGGTATCAGTCAATGCCAAAAGGATTGACCTGCCAATAACAGGTATGTCCTGTGCTGCCTGCTCCTCAAGAGTTCAAAAAGTGCTCTCAGCGCAAAAAGGCGTAGAGTCTGCAGCAGTAAATCTCGCTGCTGAGCGCGCAACGATATATTTCAGGCCCTCTGAGGTGAGCACCGATGTTTTAATGAAGTCGATCGAAGGTCTTGGGTTTGGAGTATCGGTTTCAAAAATAACTATTCCGATTAAAGGGATGACCTGTGCGGCCTGCGTAAAGCGGGTACAGGATGCACTGGCCGGAATAGAGGGTGTTTTATCAGCTTCGGTAAATATTGCAACAGAAAAGGCGACAGTAGAGTATACACCTGCTCAGGCAGGAATGCGGGAGTTTAAAAAAGCGGTCAGGGATGCGGGATACGATATTATTGAAGTAGAACAGGGTGAGGACATTATTGCTAAAGAAAAGGCCGAAAGAGAGGAAGTCTATAGAAAGCTTAAGTTGAAACTGATTGTCGGTATTGTTCTGACTGTCCCTATCTTTATTCTTATGTTCTGGGAAAAAATCGGTCTTTCAGCCATAGCTGATCTCAGTAGAGAGACTAATTTCCTTCTTCAGTTCATTATTCAGACTCCTGTACAGTTCTGGGTGGGGTGGCAGTTTTATACAGGGGCACTAGCTGCTGCGCGTCATAAAACAACAAACATGAACACGCTCATTGCTATCGGGACATCAGCAGCATACATTTACAGTGTGACCGCCACTTTTTTCCCGTCAATATTTGAAATTAAGGGCTATTCCTCTCATGTCTATTTTGACACAGCAGCCACCATCATTGTGCTTATTCTCCTGGGGCGGCTTTTTGAGGCACGGGCTAAAGGGAAAACATCCGAGGCGATAAAAAAACTGATGGGTCTTCAGGCAAAGACCGCGCGAATCATCGTTGACGGGCAGGAAAAAGATCTGCCTATAGAAGATGTGGAGATTGGGGATCTGATAGTTGTGCGGCCGGGTGAGAGTATACCCGTTGACGGCATTGTAAAAGAAGGGTATTCTTCTGTCGACGAATCAATGATATCAGGTGAATCCATTCCTGTTGAAAAAAAATCCGGCGATACGGTGGTAGGCGCCACTATTAACAAGACCGGATCATTTCAGTTTAAAGCAACCAAGATAGGAAGAGACACCATGTTGTCCCAGATTATATCAATGGTGCAGGAGGCGCAGGGTTCCAAACCGCCAATAGCCAGGCTCGCTGATAAAATCGCTTCCATATTTGTTCCGACGGTTATCAGTATAGCTTCCGTCACATTCATTGTCTGGTATGTTTTTGGACCGGAACCGGTTTTAACATATGCCCTGCTGAACTTTATTGCTGTGATGATCATTGCCTGTCCCTGCGCACTGGGGCTTGCCACGCCAACATCAATTATGGTGGGAACAGGAAAGGGCGCTGAGAACGGGATATTAATCAGAGGAGCTGAGGCCCTGGAAACCGCACATCGAATAAATGTGATTGTCTTTGACAAGACAGGCACTCTGACCAGGGGCGAGCCGATTGTGACAGACATTGTTCCCTCAAAAGGAGAGCTCAATGGAGAAGCAGTTTCAGCAGCTGAAGTCCTTCTCTATGCTGCATCTGCTGAAAGAGGTTCAGAACATCCACTGGGCGAAGCAATTGTTAAAAGGGCAAAGGAAGAGGGCGTAGAATTAATTAATCCCTCCCGCTTTGAAGCTATGCCTGGCCGTGGCATAAAAGCGGTAATCAGTCAAAAGAGTGTTCTCCTTGGTAATGAGGAGTTTATGAGTGAAAACAGCGTCCTGATCAAGGAGCTCAGAGGTGAAGCACAGACATTGTCAGGCGAGGGGAAAACTCCCATGTATATCGTTGTGGACGGAACTGCAATTGGCATTATTGCTGTTGCAGATACTTTGAAGGATAACTCTCCTGTTGCAGTGAAGGCGCTGCGATCACTGGGGGTTGAAACGGTCATGATAACGGGAGATAATAAAAGAACTGCTGACGCTATTGCTAAAGAGGTAGGCATTGACAGGGTGCTGGCTGATGTTATGCCCGAGGACAAGGCCAGAGAAATCATAAAACTTCAGGCCGAGGGCAAAATAGTCGCGATGGTTGGAGACGGGATTAACGACGCACCGGCCCTTGCACAGGCTGATGTGGGGATTGCTATAGGAACAGGAACAGACGTTGCTATGGAAGCCTCAGATATCACATTAATCGGGGGAGACCTGAAGGGAGTGGTAGCGTCAATAGCTCTTTCCAAAGCTACTATCAGAAACATAAAACAGAACCTCTTCTGGGCTTTTGCCTATAACACGATTTTAATCCCGGTGGCAGCAGGCCTGTTGTTTCCTTTCTTTGGGATACTGCTCAATCCAATGTTTGCGGCGGCGGCTATGGGTATGTCATCTGTAACCGTAGTTACGAATGCTCTGCGGTTGAGGAAGTTCAGCTTCAGCTTGTAGCGAAAGGAAACGGAGGAGCTGTTTTTCATTGACAGTAGAATACAGCCGGTGCTAAAGTTACACAGCTCTGAAGAGACATTATTTGCAGTATTAACTGCTACTTATGCTAAAATTATAGAGCTGCTAAAGAGAAGCGTGGAAGAGATCACCACGATTGTTAGCGGAGAACTTAAATGCGAAAAAAAATAATTCTTTTTTCATTACTCGTTCTTATAACAGGGTGTGCCACGATACCCCCTGTACAGCAGGTAATTCAATCTGAAGAGACCTTCCTTGTACCCTATGATGCTGTATGGGATCCAATTCAGAGTTTCTTTGCAACCGGCGTAACATCAGTAGAAAGTACAGATAAAGAGATTGGACTTTTGACAACGAAGGAGTTCACTGTTCCCTATGAAGGCTTTAAATACAGGTCAAAGTATGTTGATTGCGGGGAGCTTGCGGGGCTGACTGTATACCGCAAGATGATAGGGAAGTATGATATATTCATTTCAAAACTTGAGGGGAAGAAGGTGTCCGTAAAGGCTGATGCCAACTATCGCGCGGCGCTCTATTCCGGGACTGAGTTTAAAGGGTGGGTAACGTGCCAGTCACGAGGATATATTGAAAAATTGTTGTTTGATGATTTGAGGGCAAAGCTCAAAGATTACAAGGAGGCAGTTCCACAGGACCAGACAATTGAAGTTGAAGCGGTTCAGAAACCGGAAGTCACCCAACCGCAGACAAGGGTCGTGTCAACGTGTGTTCATATACTCCCGCCATTTCGGAACGACGTTTTCGATAAACTCGCTGGAAGCCGGCCTCAGTGAAGACAGCGTAATCAGGATTGTACTTCATTAATTATTCGAAGGAGCTTTTCAGCACTTGTGCTGTCAAGGCCTTTCAGTTTCCTGTATGCATCCATGGCCTTTTCTTTTTCGCCAAGTGTTGAATAGGTTATACCGAGACCGGTAAGTGCGTCGACATATGAGGGATTCAGCATAATGGCTTTACTGAATTCATCAACAGCATCATTGTGGCGGTTTAAGTAATAGAAACAGTAGGCAATTCCATTGTGATAGTCTGGCACCCCCGGTGACAGGGCAGCAGCTTTTTGAAGATAGGTAAGGGCCTCCCGGGGCTTTTCCAATTTCAGGAGAATTGTTCCATACCAGCCATTGATTTCCGGCACTTCAGGGTGCAATGATATCTCTTTTTTTATCACTTCCAGCGCCTGGTCATAGTTGCTTTTTTCAACGAGGTCAGACAGCAGCAGTATTTGCTCCTCAACGGGCTTTAACTCAGCATCATCTGCCAGCTTAGCCAGTACGGGTTTTTCAGTTTTAGATTCAGGGGGGATCTTCTCCTCAACAGAAATTTCTTCAGCCCGGACATCCTTCGTTATTACAGGCTCATATCGCGCAACGATTCTTTCCTTTTTGTAATAGGCTTTCAGAACGATCGATTGACCAATTCGCGGTGAAACTGTCCTGAAAAATCTGTCTGCTTCAGATTTTGTATTGAATTTTCCGAGCCGCACTGAATGGAATTTCCCGATTACTTCAATTCTCAGGTGGTCACGCTCATTTTCGGACAACTGTTGTACCAGATAGTCAAACTGCTTCCTGGCATCTGCCTGACGAAGAAAACTCCCTGTCTGGATAGTATGGATTAATGCTGTAGAAGAGGCAGGAAAGGGCAGTATCAGGACCGAGATCAAAATGATCAGAGCAACTTTTGCTCCCTGGATGAGGCAATATATGGCACGTATGTACTTTGTCATGATTATTACATTCAGATTGTTTAACAATTGTATATAACTTAAGAAAAATAATGCAAATTGTATAAATTTCTGATTGATACCTGTCGCCTGCAATTATATAAACCAAAAACTTGAAGTGTAAAATAATTTGACAGTTAAGGTTGAAGTATTATACAATTAAGTAAGCTGTCGGGATGTACATAGAGCGATGGCATAGCATTGAACTAAATTATACGAAATATTGTATAAATGCCGGAGAACAGGGGAGATTATAGATGATGCTATTTACAGGGCTGATATTTGGAGTAATACTGGGTAGTTTTGCAACAGTTATTTTTCTTGCGTTGATGAAGGAGTATGTGCATGATAAGGAGCAGGGAAACGATTCACTCCAGGGAATAAACTATATTGGCAGGCACTATGACGATGCCATCAGTTCAACAACGGATCTGATATAGCGGGCCATGATAGCAGATTATCTTAAAGCATTTTCTATTTCACTTATATTTTCCTGTATATTTACGATTATTGTTGTTTTGGCAGCCTAGAACAGAATGTCATCGAATGCTTTATTCCTTTAAGTAATTATTAATTGACTCATTATTTTTTAATTTCCCGATAAGAGAGATATCTCGCTGAGTTATAGGGTAACGCAAGCAACTACTTCATTTTTATTAACTATATACCGATTAAGAAGAGAAGCTTAACATCAAGAGAGCAGCGGGCCTCACAAATAAGGCAGATTCAGTGATCTGCTGAGATATGGGAACATAAAGAGAGCTATGATTTCATTTAATGAAAACAGTATGTCAGATGCTTTTTTAGTTGCAGAATTTAAGCTATTAAATCAGAGCGGAGACTATAACATCGGCATAACAAACGATATTTCTGATGAGGGGCTCAGCCTTGAAACTCAATCCTCATCTGACTTGAAAAAGGGCGCACTTCTTGAGATTTACTTGAAACACTCAGGAAACGATAAGCGAGTCTGCATTGAGGGAATAGTTATCTGGACAAAATCCTCGTGGTATAAATTTATTGTGGGAATTAAGTTTCATGGGGATGATAAGGAATGCAGAGAAGAGCTGAAAAAACTGATTTCAACAATCAAGGTTGAAAAAAAGACTGAAACTCTGGTGGAGGAAACACGGGTTGAGGAATCCATATTTAGAGCGCTTGATACTTTAGATAATGATGCTGGCGATGACAAAATCCCTATTGATCAGCCACAGGGACCGGAAGCTTCTGCAGATATCACGAGTAATTCAGCTGAATCAAAAGATGCTCCCATTGAGGATGAGACAGATGAAGGAGAGGGAGTAAAAGGGTCCGATGGTTCTGACGAACAGGAAGAGAAAACAGATGGGGACAAGCTGCTTCTTGATTCCCTTTTGGCCACTATAGAGGATCATCCGGTAAAAGGCAGTAAATTGTCAGGGAGAAGATGGCCCTTATTCCTTACTGTGGCAGCAGTTGTAATTCTTCTCATGTTTGTTCTGCCGTCACTGCTAAAATTTACGAATAGGGGCAGGGAACCGCAAGTGCCGGATTCTGCATATCGAGCTTCTGATCAGTCTGAAAATAATGATCTATTCGCCGTCAAATACGATGGTTCTGAATTGAATACTGTTCCTGATCCTGAAGATCTTCCGTCAGAATTCAGGGGCGGCAGTACATTCTCAGTAACGCATAGATCTGAGAATGAACTGATCGTTGTTGAAGAGGAGCCAGCGGAGTCTAAAGATGATTCTGAGGTCAGTGAGGTAAACAGAGAGGGCAATCCATTTGCGGTGTTGGTTGAGACCCCTTTAATCGAAGGCAGCAATAAGAGCCTGATCAAAGACGAGGTTAATTCGCTTAGTGAACCGGCTGAAGAAACCGTCTCCAGGATACCCCCCCAGAATAAGGAGCAGAATAAATATGTAGTATCTGCCCATACGCTTAACATCAGGGCCAGAGCATCTGTTGAATCCTCAATAATAGGAAAATTGAAACGGGGATCAGTCGTTGATGTGCATGAAAGCCTTGAAAATGGTGAAGGTCTCTGGCACAGAGTAGACATCGGCTATGTCTTTGCACTGTATACCATTGAGTTGATTCCTGAACAGTGATTCTGGGCCTGTATGGTTTTCTTGCTGGAAATCAGTTTTTGTCGGTATGGCAGGTAAAGCAGCCCCCTGAGTTGCCACTGGCTACAATCATATCAGTGTAATCCCATCGCAGCATATCAGATTGATCAGAACCGTGAGCTTTGTGACATGAAAGGCACATGACAATTGCTTCCGCCCGGTCAGGGGTGGAAGGATTAACCCACGCGACCGGTGCTTCCGTACTGTAGGCTGTGACCGGATTATAACTGCTATATTCTCCTGTTGCCGGCAAAGCTATATCAGTGGGATGTCTTATCCAGGGACTTGCGCTTCCCATTCCATCGTTGCCTGACTGTGGTCCATGAAAATCTCCGTGGCATCCGGAGCAGAATGAGGTTAATGTCTGTTGGTTTGTCAGTTCATCGCCGTCATTGGTGTAGGCTGTGGTAGTTCCCTTGTAATAATTATGGTCAACAGCGCTTGTTGTCTTTTCCCAGTCACTATCTTCCACTCCCAAAACATAGTCAGGATAGGTTGTGATGTTTCTTCTGGCATTGGAAAGGGAGGAGCCGATACTTGCGCCATGACCCTTCAAAAATCTGTATACGCCGTTATCTTCGTGATGGTAGGTAAAGACGTGACATCCCTGACAGCTTCCCCTGTTAAAATTACTTGGAGAGGGTGGCTGAGCCAGTGAAACGTGGCAACGTGAACCGCTGCCGCATGCACCGCCTGTAAAACCCGGGGCTTCACCAAGATTGCTGTCCGCAGCAGATATTCCATATACATTGTGTCCCTTGGTGTCATCGCCCTGGGCGACCCAGTAGAAATTACCGCCTGCCAGGGGCTGAACCGGCTGGACTGTGTTATATACGATAGGTATGCTGCTGCCGCCAAGATTCACCACTGTCTGGTTTGTTGTTGATGTGTGGCAGCCAACACAGCTTGTGATCAGGGTAGTCATTTGAGCTCCCCCGGCTGTAGATCCGCCGGTGAGCTGTCCGCTGCCGTCCCACCCGACACCGGTTCCGGTGCGGGCAACATCATCACCATTCTGACTGTTATGCATAGTGTGGCAGTTAGAGCAAATGCCGGTGACTTTCGCTGAGAGAGACGTAGGGAAACTCATCAAGAACATCAATGACAAAATAACTATGAGCACACAAAATACATCTGTCAGTACGTTGGCTCTTCTTGTCATCGGGATATGTTCCTTTTCCGGTAATTCGGTAGATATTCTAATTTACCATCTCCTGTGCTCATCTTTCAACATATTAAATATTATATCGGTATTTATGCTGTATAATTTAAGTTAAAATGTTCCAGTTTTATTCAGTACTATCTATTTCACTTCGCTATTTCCTGTATTCCGCAACATTTTCCTGCTCAAAAAGCATGAAATGACGATAATAACCTTCGATTTACTTACATATTTTAACATTATCAGGGCATATTTATCCAAGAAAGGCCTGAAATGATTTCTCGGCGATCAGACAGAGAAATCCAGAGATTAGAGGGATTTATTGCGTAATTACTATAAGTTAATAGTTTAACTATTGTTCAAATTTTGCTATACTAGACAATTATGAACTTCAAATCACAGGAGCTGAGAATGCTGAATACATCATCGCAATTGATTATGTTCTTTGTTGTACTGTTTTTGATTTCAGTCGGCCAGTCCTGGGCATTACATGACGACGAAAGTGCCAGACGGGGATCGTGGAAAACTGATAATGTTTCGCCAGAAAAGCCGAAAGACCCTGATGCGAAACAGCGGTTTGACAAGAGTCTGGATAAGGTGTTCCAGAAAAGCCCGATAACCATCCCACCCCAAACCGATAATGTAACTACAGGGCCGGAAGCAGGTAAATCCTCTAATAAAAGAGGGAATGTGATATTTGAGAACAAGTGGAAATTTTTTAAAGGGCAGGGAGAACTGCCTCGTGACTGGCACCAGAGGGGATTTGATGATTCAACCTGGCAGGAAGGCCTCGCCGGCTTTGGCTATGGGACTGGCAAGCCGAATACGCTGTTAAGCGACATGCAGGGTAATTACAGCAGTGTTTACCTGCGAAGGGGTTACTTTATTTCTGATTACAATAAAATTACCCGCATTACCTTGTCGCTGATCTGTGACGGACCATTTGTAGCCTATATAAACGGTATTGATGCCATACGTTCCAGAAAACCGCAGTCAGGAGATCCTCTGGATTTGAGCGGATTTATTCACGAACTTGATAATGGCAAGAATGTTTTTGCAATTACATGCAGCAATGATGACATCAGCAGTAATGATTATTCTTTTGTCCCTAACATTCAGATTGAATCGGAATAGACCATGCCAAAGGGAAATTATTTCTCCTCAACGAAGTGATACGACCGTTTAAATCTTTTTTTTCAGGATTGCTCGTTTCCGCAGTCTACTCAACGATATTATATTACGGGATTTTAATTACCTATACCTACCTTCCTGAGTCAATCATGATTCTTTTTGGCGTGTTGATTCTCTGTTCTCTCCTGTATTGGATCGTCATCAGGTATGGCCGGTTTATGGACGTAAACGATGTTTTCTCCAGAACTGTATCTTTTGATTTGAAGTTTGCTCACCGGAAAGTATTCAGGTTCTGTGCCTCGGTACAAAGGCCATTGCAGCAGTACATTGGTAGACTGGTTGCAATAATGGCCTTCTTGATCGTGCTTCTGCCGGTGCCCGCACTCATTATTTACTGGACAAAGTATCCGGACTCTCCCGGCCTGTTACTTACAGGAGAAGTTTTTTTTCTCAGCGCCGGGTTGAGCACCCTCTATTTTATGGGACAGGGTAAAACGTCTCTTTTATCTTTCGAAAAAACAGTTTATTTTGTGGGAGTGTTCCTCGGCACAGCAGGAGCACTCAGTATTCTGCGATAATTTGAGGCGGTTGCGCGCTTGACACCCTCTCCACATGGCAGTATACTGAAATTACCCTGGGGGAGGCCTAAGCCTGAGATTTACCGATTGATCGGGAAGACCCCTTGAACCTGAACTGGGCAATGCCAGCGGAGGAAAGGGATATAGGAGAACATTACCGTATTCTGAAAGGCAATTGCAGCCAGGGGAATACGGTTTTTTTGTTTCTCAGGGATAACACTGTTTCAGGGAAGAATTGATATGACAATGAATAAAGGTATTCACAAGACGGATTCATCACGAATTAGAGATATTCTTTCACAGTCCCTTGATCTGCAGATGCTGAATCTTAGCGACGTGACTGCACTGCTGGAACTGGAGGACAGGGACCTCTGGCTTGAGGTGTTTGAAGCGGCACAGAAGGTAAAGGAGAAGGTTTACGGTAAAAGGGTTGTTCTGTTTGCGCCGCTCTATCTTTCCAATGAATGCTCTAATAACTGTTTGTATTGCGGGTTCAGGACAGGAAACAAAGATGCAAAAAGAAAGACCCTCACCGTTGATGAGGCTGTCGCGGAATCAGGGATTCTCTTGGCCAAAGGGTTTAAAAGGCTTCTTCTTGTCACGAGTGAACATCCCCGGCTGACAGGCATTGACTATCTGGAAAAGATTATTCAAGCCATCTATGAAAAGACGGACGTGCGTATTCTACACGCCAATACTGCTCCGATGAGCGTAGCGGATTTTAAGAGGCTGAAGTCCTCCGGAATCGGAGTATATCAGTGTTTTCAGGAAACCTATAATATCCCGTCATACCGAAGGTTACACCCGGGTGGAACAAAGGCAGACTATTCCTGGCGTCTTAATGTCATGGATAGAGCGATCGAGGCCGGGTTTGAGGATATTGGTATGGGAGTGCTTCTCGGTCTGTATGACTGGCGATGGGACGTAGCAGCATTGATCGCCCACTGCCGGAGGCTCATGAACAAGTATGGTTTTGGGCCCCACACGCTTTCTGTTCCACGACTCCAGCCTGCTCAGGCGTCTGAGGCAGGTGATTCGCGATACAGGGTGTCTGATGAGGATGTTAAACGAATAGTGGCGATTTACCGGCTGGCTTTGCCCCATGTCGGAGTTGTGATCTCAACGAGAGAGCCATCCGGGTTAAGAGACGAGCTGCTGTCAATAGGAGCGTCCCAGATATCTGCCGGTTCGAAGACAAGCCCATTGGGGTATCTTGGCGACGGAGACACCGAACAGTTTGAAACTGGAGACAAACGAAGCCTTGAAGAGGTGATCAGGAAAATAGCAGAAATCGGTTATCTGCCGAGCCTTTGCACTGCCTGCTATCGGGAGGGGAGAAGCGGGAAAAAATTTAAAGAGCTTGCTCAATCCGAGGCGATGAATAAGGTCTGCCAGGAAAACGCGCTGCTATCGCTCAAGGAATTCGTTGAAGACTGCTCCAGTGATGACCTGAAAAAACAGCTGAGGAAGATTCTGGACAAAGAGCTTGCGATAAATTCCAACGGACTCTCAGAAAAATTTAAACTTATAGAATCGGGAAAAAGAGATATACATATCTAGTATGTTCGGATGTGCAGAGCGCGGCATTCTTATTGTGGGTCAAAAATGAAATTAACGATCAATGGAAATGAAAAAGATGTGGCAAACAACCTGACTGTCTCGGGCCTTTTAAAAGAGCTTGAGATTGATCCTGCCAGAGTTGCTGTTGAAGTTAATCTTGCCATAATAAAAAAAGCCCTCTATGAGCAGCAGACACTCAGTGACGGTGATTCTGTTGAGATAGTCAACTTTGTTGGCGGGGGATAGGATTATATTATTTTGTTGATAAAGAAAATAACCAGGAACCTTTAAGTGGAGACCTTGATGAATGATAAATTAGTTATTAATGGCATTGAATTTAAGTCCAGACTCTGGGTCGGCACCGGGAAGTATAAGGACTTTGAGGAAACAGCAAAAGCGATTGAGGCATCGGGGGCTGATGTTGTGACTGTTGCGGTGAGACGTACAAATATATTCGATAACAAGTCTGACAATCTCCTTGATTATATTGACCCGAAGAAATTCAAGATCCTTCCTAATACTGCTGGCTGTTTCACCCTGGAAGACGCGTTGAGATATGCGCGGCTTGCCCGGGAGACGGGGGTGTCAGACCTGATCAAGATTGAAGTCATCGGGGACAAGGATACTCTCTTCCCTGACTCGTGTGCTACGCTCACGGCAACAGAAATCCTCGCGAAGGAAGGGTTTACTGTATTACCGTATATAAATGATGACCCTGTTATGGCCCTGAGGCTCGTGGACGCCGGAGCCGCTGCAGTGATGCCCCTGGCCGCGCCTATCGGATCAGGGCTTGGAATTAGAAATCCCTATAATCTGAAAATAATACTTGAGCAGGCAAAAGTTCCCATTGTTGTTGATGCCGGGGTGGGTACTGCTTCTGATGTGGCAGAGGCGATGGAACTTGGATGTGATGCTGTTTTATTAAACACCGCAATTGCCGGAGCAAAAGATCCGGTTCTCATGGCAGGAGCCATGAAGCACGCTTGCATTGCCGGACGCATGGCATATAAGGCAGGACGGATGCCGAAAAAAATGTACGCAACCGCCAGCAGTCCGATTGAGGGGATGCTTTAATTTATGCGGGGGCGTATGCCTGCTCCCCTTATGGCAACAGACGATGAAAATTGATTTCAGGCTGTATTTAATTACGGACAAAAAACTCTCTATGCAACATGGGTCATTTATTGCAGATGTTCAACAGGCGTTACGAGGCGGAGTTCAGGCGATACAGCTGAGAGAAAAGGACCTTGATACGCGTGACCTGTTAAAACTGGCATATCGAATGAGAAAAGTTACTGTGACGCATAAAGCTAAATTATTTATCAATGACCGATTTGACATCGCTCTCTCTGTTGATGCTGATGGTGTCCATCTGACGCAAAAGAGCATCCCTGTTGAAGCGGTAAGAAAAGTTGTTGGAAAAGAAATGTTAATCGGGGTATCAACACATTCTCTGAAAGAGGCGAAAGAGGCTGAAAAGGGCGGTGCGGATTTTATCACGTTTGGTCCTGTATACAGAACCCCGTCAAAAGTTGCTTATGGCCCTCCTGTTGGCCTTGATGCATTAGAGAAGGTATCAGGCAAACTCAGCATCCCTGTTTTTGCCCTGGGGGGAATAACGATTAGCACGATTAGAAAGGCACTTGATTCCGGGGCCCATGGAGTATCAATGATATCGGAAGTCTTTACTGCTGAGGACATAAGGGAAAAGACAAAGAAAATTATGTTAACGCTTAATTGATTGGAGAAGATATGAGTAATAAAATTGAGCATACACGGATTGAGCTTGCGAGACAGGGAATTATTACAGAAGAGGTCAAAGAGGTTGCAACTCAGGAACGCATTGCACCTGAAGAACTTTCAAAAGATATTGCCCAGGGGCTGACCGTCATCTCGCGAAATATAAACCATGATATCAAACCTCTCGGAATAGGCAGGGGACTGAGCACAAAGGTCAATGCCAACATCGGCACCTCACGGGACAGGGTATCTCTTGAAGAAGAGATGGAAAAACTGGATGTGCTCATTCAATATGGAGCAGACGCTGTTATGGACCTCTCAACGGGCGGCCCGATAAAGGACATCAGGCGATTGCTTATGAGAAGGTCAACCATTGCAGTTGGCACAGTACCGATATACGAGGCGGTCGCCAGGGCGGCTGAAGAGAAGGGCTCAATCTCAAAAATGACAGCAGATGAGCTCTTTGAAGCGATTGAAGGCCACGCTGAAGAGGGTGTTGATTTTATTACGGTTCACTGTGGTCTGACACGAAAGACTATCGAGACCCTCAGGGAAGACAGCAGGATTCTTGATATCGTAAGCAGGGGAGGGTCTTTTCTGGTTGAATGGATGATTTACAATGACAGGGAAAACCCGCTTTACGAGCAGTATGACAGACTCATTGAAATATCCAGAAAATATGACGTGACATTGAGCCTTGGTGACGGAGCTCGCCCTGGATGTCTGGCCGATGCAACTGACCGGACTCAGATGGAAGAGCTTCTGACCCTGGGGGCACTGAGAGACAGGGCTCTGAAAGAGGGAGTTCAGGTGATTATAGAAGGCCCTGGACATGTCCCCATTAACCAGGTCGAACTCAATATGAAGATACAGAAAGAGATCTGCAAGGGGGCGCCGTTCTATGTGCTTGGCCCTCTGGTAACCGATATTGCCATGGGATATGATCATATAGCTGCAGCCATCGGCGGTGCGATCGGCGGTGCTGCCGGCGCTGATTTTCTCTGTTATGTAACACCTTCAGAGCATATCAGGCTTCCCAATATTGAGGACGTTAAAGAAGGGGTTATCGCGTCAAAAATCGCTGCTCATGCCGCTGACATTGCCAAGGGTGTTCCAGGAGCGATTGAAATGGACATTGAAATGGCAAAGAGGAGAAAGGCGCTGGACTGGAACGGACAGATAGAAATGTCCTTAAATCCTGAAAAGGTAAAAAGCTGGCGCGCGGAAGTCCCTCCGACAGAATCCAAGGTCTGCAGCATGTGCGGGGAGTTTTGTGCTATCAAGACTGTTGAAGAGGCGTTGAAAAAGAAGTAGCATACAGCGCAAGAGATTAAAAACTTCCTGATACCCCTATGCCGATATGAATGGGTAAGCCGGTTCCGGGTTCTACCAGGTGCAGTTCCATATTTTTTATAAAGAGATAGGAGTAGGTAATTTCACCAAGTGCCTGCAGTTTTTTCCCCAGTACTTCACCGGCAACGGTCAGATGCCTGCCTTTGCTGTAGATCGCTGTATCAAGAAACCCATCGTGGAATATAATAAACCTTCCATGAGATTGATCTGAATGTTCAGGCCTGCCGCGATTATCAAGAGGTTTGTTGACGACCTCTACGTAGGTTCCATCACCCATGTTTTTTACACTGGCAATGGTGCCGCCAAGGATCACTATTTCCCCTTTGTAAGAATCAGGGTTGGCAAAGAGAGATTTAACGGGTATGCCTGGATCAGCCATTGACCGGCTGTTTTCTGAAATGACATGAGCACAGCCCGAAACCAGGAACACAATGCTGATAAAAAATAGTAAGGGCTTCATACCTGTATTATAGCGTGAATGGGGCCGGGATGAAACTAAACAGCTTCCTGAAGCGCCTTTCCGTCCAGTTCCAAAGCTATGACTTCCCAGTTTTTAAATATTGTTTTAAATTGTAAGGACTTCTCTCTGTCGGCGTCCTGGGGAATAGTATAGACCTTTCTGGACTGGGCAGGAGAATTGTCCGCCTGTCCGAGCAGCACCGTAACCGCATCTTCAGCAGCATTAATTACCAGAATTAACTGGAATACAGGTTTATTAACAATCGAACTCATGAGTGGATTGATCTTTGACATCGCTTTAGGATCGAGGACAGTCAGAAAAGAGCCTTCACCCAGATTATTATCATCCGGAATATGAATTTCTGAGTAATCTATGCCTGGTAGGGATTTGTCTTCACGACTCAGTACTTCCGCCATTACATGCCTCCATTACAATGTAAATGTGTAAACGACAAGATTGTACCATATTTCT
>CAMYND010000045.1 GCA_947259645.1 Thermodesulfovibrionia bacterium
TATGACCCGGGGAAAAAACTGATTATAAGGTTTTTCAGCGAAGCAAAAAACTATATAAATCCCGGCGGGTCTGTTCAGATGTTATATTCTTCAGTTGCTAACCCGGAAAGGGTCTTGTCTATAGCAGAAAGAAGCGGCTGGAAACACTCATTAATGGCACGGGAAAAAACATTATCTGAGAGATTCTTTTTGTATCGGTTTACATTACAATAAGTTGCGGGATGAAATATTCAGTTAAAGGAGATTTCAGTCAGCATGAATATGAGGAGAATGGCAGATTCTCCTGCCCCTAAGGGAATTGGAAATGCATACAGATTTTTCAAAAAAAAAGGTTGAATGTTGTAATGATTGTTAACATTAGGCCGGGCAATCAGAACTTATTGAATTATAATAATAATGTTCTTATTTGATAAATGATTTATATCTCTGATCCCCTATATTTTATTGACAAAGTGTTGGTTTTTTTGAAATAATAATAGTTGCCCCTATAGGCAAGTATCAATACTAATTCCATTATTATCATCGTCAGGGCCATATTTTGATTAAGTTCATTGCTACTAATAAATGGTTTAAAGACCGCCATGTACTGAAAAATATCAATCTTGAGATAGCGAAAGGCGAGGTTATTGTCATTTGCGGCCCGAGCGGAGCCGGAAAAAGCACCCTGATCAGGACTATTAACAAGCTTGAGCCAATAGACGATGGAGAGATCATTGTTGACGGGATGTACCTCTCTGACCCGAAAACTGATCTGACATTGCTGCGGGCTGAAATAGGGATGGTTTTTCAGCATTTCAACCTCTACCCCCATAAAAGCGCGATAAAAAATATTACCCTTGCTCCTCGAAAGGTGAGGGGATTGAGCAAAAATCAGGCTACTGACAGGGCAGAGAAGCTTCTCGATAAAGTAGGGCTTATCCACAGGCGCGATGCCTTTCCGGTACAGCTTTCCGGCGGAGAGCAGCAGCGTGTAGCCATCGCACGAAGCCTGGCAATGGAGCCCAAGATAATGCTTTTTGATGAACCAACGTCCGCCCTTGACCCTGAACTGATAAACGAAGTGCTCGATGTTATGACTTCCCTTGCGAAGGAGGGAATGACAATGGTTGTTGTTACCCATGAGATCGGTTTTGCCCAGAAAGTCGCTGACAGGGTTGTTTTCATGGATGACGGAGAAATTCTTGAAGAAGGCACCCCCCCGGACATATTTGTTAACCCCCGCCATCAGAGAACAAAAGAATTTATGAGCAGTGTGTTTCATATCCCCATATTTGATGCAAACCAGGAGGAGGATTAGACAATCTTGGAATTTAATTACGAATTTGACTGGGCTATTCCCTTTACTGATCCCTATCTCGGGATGATTATTACCGGCATCAAGGTCACGCTGATACTGTTTGCAGCCACCACTGTCACATCTCTTTGCCTGGGAACGGTCATAGCGATAATGAGGATATCGAGAATAACTATTCTCAGGGCGGCTGGTACGCTCTATGTTGAAATATTTCGAAATGTGCCGGGGCTTTTCTGGATACTTTTCTTCTATTTTGTGTTCCCGGAACTGCTCCCGGAGAAATGGGGCCAGGCGCTGAATCACTACAGTCATTACCCTGTTGTGGCCGGCATCATGGGGTTGACTGTTGATAATGCGTCCTATGTTTCAGACATCCTGCGCAGCGGCAGGCTGGCGATTCCTCATGGTCAGAGAGAAGCGGCGATCTCAACCGGGTTGGGCCGTGTTCAGCAGTATTCACATGTGCTTCTTCCGCAGATGTTCAGAGTGACGCTGCCCCCGCTCGGGACCAGGATGGTCCATAATTTTAAAAACACCTCATTATGCATGGCAATAACAGCGCCTGAGTTGACATGGGCGACGCAGAACATTGAATCACTCACGTTTCGCGGTATTGAAGCAACCTCAATTGCAACCGGATTTTATATTGTGCTGGCAGGGATTATGGTTTCTATAATTATTCTCCTTGAGAAATATCTGAAAATCGATGTTTCCAGCATAAATCAGTCATCGGCCTGATAAACAAATGGATCTCCTTGGACAATTAGTAAACATAAAATTTTATCTTCTGGGCTCCTATCCCAAAGGCGATGTAGGAGGCCTTCTTTTAAATATCATAATGGCCCTGATGGCGCTAGGATTAAGCTTTGGTGCAGGGGCGCTGCTGGGGTACAGCAGGCTGTCCTGCAGGCTGTATATAAAGATTCCCAGTATGGCTATTGTGGAAACGGTTCGTGCCACTCCCCTGATCATGATAATTTTCTGGATTTACTTTTTTCTTCCCTATATCTTTGGCGGGAATGTGACCCTGTTCTGGAGTGCTGTAGTCTCTCTTGCAATATATGCTGCTGCTTACCAGTCAGAGATTGTCAGGGCCGGCATAATAGCAGTGCCCAGAGGTCAGCTTGAGGCAGCGCTGTCAACGGGCATGTCGCGGTACAAGGCGATGATGTATGTTATTCTCCCCCAGGCTTTCAGAATCATGCTACCTTCTTTTGTGAGTTTCTTTGTCTCCCTCTTCAAAGATACTTCTACGGTATTTATTATCGGAATTATTGAGTTAACTCAGGCGGGAATCATTATTAGCCAGAGAGAGCCCGATAAAATTTACGCTGCCTACGTGAGTATGGGTATCGGGTTCTGGTGCGTCAGCTTTGCCATATCCCGTGTGGCCAGAAGACTGGAAGAGAGAATCGGCGTATTCGACCTTGAATCTATCAGGCCGGATGCATGCAGGGACGAATTTATGCTCCTGCCCAGAGAGAAGAAAACCGGCGAGGGTATGACACCGGCTGCCTGTGAACCAGAGGATTCTAAATAAAACCGCTCATAATGCCTGTAAAAAGAAGACGATGCAGGAAATCTGGATAAACAGTATTCTTAGCGCAGCAAAGAGGATAACAGTTCTGCTTGCCGTTCTGGTGATTACCATTATTCCCCAGGCATGTGCAGGCAAACCCTCTGTGACCGCGAATGACAAGGTTGAAAGGGCGGATGCCACTGCTGATGGGGTTGTAATAATAAAAGCAGCAGAGAGTCTGAATTCCTCCCCTCGGTCTTATCAGTACTGGTATGACCGTGGAATGAACAGTGTACATGAAGGAAGATACGAAGAGGCAAAGCAGGCTTACAGGCAGGCCCTGCAAATCAACCCTGATTCTGCTGAGGCACATTTTGGACTTGGTGTTGCCTATGATGAACTGGGAGACACGAAATATGCCTTGCGGGCCCTGAAGCAGGCAATATCCCTTGTCCCTGATTTCACGGACGCTCATTTCCGGACCGGTCTTATTTACGATAACCTGAAGAAAAATAAACCCGCTCTTGAATCATTCAACAATGTAATCAGAACTGATCCTGCTCATGCGGATGCTCACTATTACGCGGGAAAGGCATACCTTGGTCTTCGGTTAAAAAATGAAGCGCAGCAGGCATTTGAGAATGCCATAGCAATTAAACCGGAATTTGCTGATGCCCATTATGCCCTGGGAACGATCTTTGTCATGGTTGAAGACATTGCTGCCGCTGTTGATCAGTACAAGATACTGGTCAACCTTGAGAGCAGGCGGGCAGCAGCGCTCTTTGATCTTATTTATAAATAAATAGAGTGCTGAAGAGCGCACGTGCTTCAGTATCGGAGCCGCGTCCCGGTTCTGTTGATGTCTCTGGGGCGGTGTTTTTTTGCTTTTTAACAGGAAAATAACTAATATATTGATACTGCTGTAAGCTTCCGTATCAAAAAAATCAAGGAAAGAGGGCAACCCATGATCAAAGTCGGAATAATCGGAGGGTCAGGACTTGATGACCCTGATATTTTAAAAAATGCAGAGGAGCGCACTGTTGATACACCCTATGGGCCACCCACATCCGTCCTTACCTGTGGTGCAATTGAGGGTGTTGACGTGGCAATCATAGCACGACACGGGAAGGACCATTCCATATACCCGACCAAAGTGAATTTCAGAGCGAACATATGGGCCCTGAAAGAGCAGGGGTGCACTCATATTCTTGCTGCAACCGCTGTGGGTTCTCTCCGGGAGGAAATCGCTCCGGGACACATTGTTATCCCGAATCAGTTTATCGATCATACGAGGAAGCGGGAAGTTACTTTTTTCGATGAGGATGTTGTCATGCATACCTCCATGGCAGAGCCCTTCTGTCAGAACCTCATCGACCTGCTCTCATCAACAGCAAAGGAACTGAATCTGACCTGCCACACCGGGAAAACGGTCATAACTATTGAGGGGCCACGGTTTTCTACACAGGCTGAAAGCCACATGTTCAGAGGCTGGAATGCGGATATCATTAATATGAGCACTGTTCCGGAGGTATGCCTTGCCCGGGAAAAACAGATTCACTACGCTTCAGTTGCAATGTCCACTGACTATGACTGCTGGCATGAGGAAGAGGCGCCCGTTACCTGGGAGATGATAAAAGAGACCATGAGTAAAAACGCAGGCAACGTAATTAAACTCTTTCTCACCGTGATTCCCAGAATCAGGGAGTATAACGATGTCTGTTCCGGACATAGTTAATAAACAGAAATATTTCATGATTGAACCGGGCACATTCTGCACAAGGTCAACCAAAACACATTGAGGAGGAAAAAATATGTCTATTAAATCCCGAATCAGAACCATCCCTGATCACCCTAAAAAGGGAATTATGTTCAGGGACATTACAACGCTTATCAAGGATCCTGTTGGATTCAGGCTTGTTATAGATAATTTTACGCAGAGATATATCCATAAAGACCTTGACTTTAACGTCATTGTCGGAATCGAGGCGCGGGGGTTCATCATAGGAGGGGCGCTATCCTATACACTGGGAAAAGGTTTTGTTCCGATCAGAAAGATGGGTAAACTGCCCGCTGATGTTGAGCGGTATAAATATGAACTTGAATATGGGACTGACACCGTTGAAATTCACAAAGACGCTGTAGGGAAGGGCGATAAGGTGCTTCTTGTAGATGATCTTCTTGCTACGGGGGGAACCGCTCTTGCCTCGGCCAAACTGATAGAAAAGCTCGGGGCCACAATAACGGAAATGGCCTTCATTGTAAACCTTCCTGATGTGGGCGGTGAAAAGAAACTCAAGGATAAAGGGTACAGCACCTACTGTCAGACGGAATTTGAGGGCGATTGAGAGGCTGAATTAGAATTCGCACTGTGTACCATGTCTGGCCTGGTTTTGATCCCTGGTGCGGCACTTCGATTTGTGAACGCTCTTCCCCTCATCTTGTCGAGGCGGAACTGCTGATGATCAGCATAGTCAGCACATTGCAGCTTTGTTGCTGATGACGTTGTCTACGATGCCCTGAGGATCACATTGAATGCACATATCTAATCCCTGAATTATCTGTTTATCCTCACACATCATAAAGGCTCTTTTCAGCTCTGAATCCTTCATTCGTGCAATCATTTGCTTTTTAGGCCTGAAGTAAACCTGCCCGCACTCCATACAGATGAAGATAAAATTCTGCTTTGCAGCTTCCAGGCATTTATCGCACGCGTAGATATTCACACCCGGTGATACCTCAGTATATATTGCTGTGTACTCTTTTTTGCAGATAGTGCATTTTTTATAGCTGTTATTAATTTCTACCACATCATTCTCCTTCCCAAAGGGTTAAAATGTCTTCAATGAACAGATACCTCCTTTCTTGTGTAGTTACTCTCTGTTCTCCTGCATTTAAAGAAGCAAGTTTAGTGCCACTGAGCATCTATTTAATTGGTGAGAAAAGCCCTCGCCTCTCAGGAAAGTATGTAACCTTTTGTAATAAGGGTTTTTTCCAAAAGACAGGTCAGCAGCCGGCAAGCGTATCAGTAAAGGGAAACAGACGTGCTTGACTGACAATTTATGTCATTCTGTCAATATGTTGGCGAAACTGTTGCCTGCCTAACTACCTTTCTTTATGATTTAAATCATAATCCTGTGGCTGGTAATAAGATAAAATCATTAAAAATATATGTATTGGAGGTCTAATGGGTGATCCTTTCAAAACAAATGGCGCATTCAGCTGGTCTGAGTTAATGACAACAGACGTTGAGGAGGCAAAGAAATTTTATACTGAACTCCTGGGGTGGACTACAGAGGATATGTCTGTAGCGGGAATGACCTATTCCGTGGTGAAATGCGGCGCACAGGAAATCGGCGGTATCATGGCCATACCTGAACAGGCGAAAGGCACCCCGCCGAACTGGGGAACGTACGTAACCGTAGATGATGTTGACGCGACAGCAAAGAAGGCGCAGGAACTTGGTGCAAAAACAGTGGTTCCGCTCACGGATATCCCTGATGTGGGGCGGTTCTATGCATTTCAGGACCCTCAGGGTGCGATCATTTCTGTAATTTCATATCTGAAAGGGTAGTTCTGTTTTATGAACCCTGATGCTGACCAATAGGCTGACAAGTTTACCCTGCTACTCGAATACTGTATCGAGGCTGAAAGAAAATAAAGAACTGATGTATGCTGTTTATTAACTACATTCATCAGAGTGATTAATGCATATGAATCATGAAAGGAATCAGATATGAACCGAAGAGATTTTATCAGGTCTTCCCTTATCGCTGCCAGCGCCCTGACAGCGGGCACTGCCAGCGCAGGTATGTATGGAAGCAAAAAAAATGAGGCTGTCAACCGTCTTTCAAACAGAGAGAACCCAACAGTTCTTGAAAAAAAGCATGTGCCGGCAGTTATGGCCCCTCAGGAGGTGACGTCCGGAGAGTGGTTCACTGTTACGGTTGATGTTGGTTTTGCTGCCAAACATCCCTCGACACCGGGGCACTGGATCACCATGATAAAGCTTCTGCTGGACGGCCAGGAAATTGGGAAAACAACTTATGAAAAAGGCGGGATGTCTGATTCAAAGGCAGTTTTCACAATCAGGCTGGACAGGGCTTCAAAGCTGGAAGCCGTAGAGAACTGTAATCTTCACGGTACGTGGATCAGTGATCCATTTGAGGTAAAAGTCCGGTCATAGGTGCGTTACTGAGATATTCCGGGGCACAGTAGCAGCTAATCTGAGAGCACCCGGAACCGGATGTACTCGTTCGTCGCATTTATCACCTTGACCTTGTAGGTGCTGAGAGAGATTATATCTGACACCGCAAGATCAAAGGTCAATTTCTCTGAAGATACAGGTCTGGACAGGACTTTTCTGTACTTTTTGTAGATGAGATGAATGATAGTATCTGTACGTCCGGTATAGGTGAATTCTTCCTTAAGTAGATCGGTCGTTGCGTACTCATAAGACTGCCACCTGTCCTGCTCTTCCTTCAGGCCATGTTTTCCTGTAGCGGTCCCATATGTTGCGTAGCCCGACGTTATCATTGGAACGCCAACGCTCGCCTGTTCGTCCATATTTAATGTGTAGCTTTTCAGTTTCGTTGTTCGTGAGGATTTCAGATATGCGCAGCCTGTGAAAACAGCGATGCAGAGTATCGGCACGATTACTTTGTGTATGTTCATAGCTGGTCCTGATTTAAATTGATCACGGCTCTCTTAATAAAAGTATAGCAGAGAAAATAGCTTCGTCAATCAGATATGAAACATGTCAGGCATGATTGTAAGAGCAGAAAAGAATAATCCCTGCACCATACACTCTTACAGGTCAGGCTCTTTTATGCCATATTTTTTTATTTTGTACCCGATCTGCCGCGCTGTTAACCCCAGAAGCCGAGCTGCCTTTGCCTGTATCCATCCTGTCTTTTCCAGGGCACCATGAATATTCGACTTCTCGATCTCCTCGACACTGGCTGTGAGAGATGATGAGTTTCCGGAGCGTTTTACCGGGCGGATACTCAACGAGACCGGCAGATCAGATGCAGTCACTTTTTCAGAGCCTGACATAATAACCAGCCTCTCAATAGTGTTTTCCAGTTCCCTCACATTTCCGGGCCAGGTGTAGTTGAGAAACGTCTGCAACGCATTTTTATCAAGGGATACAAGGCGGCTGTTTTCTTTATTGAACTTGTCGAGAAAGTAATCTATCAGGACGGGTATATCCTCGTCTCTGTCCCGCAGAGGTGGCAGAAAAAGGGGTATCACATTGAGCCTGAAATACAAGTCCTCTCTGAACTTCCCCTGTGACACCTGGGATTCAAGGTTTCTGGAGGTGGCGGCAATTATCCTGACATCGACCTTCATTGTTTTTTCGCTGCCGACCCGTTCGAACTCTCTCTCCTGCAGAACCCGTAAAATTTTAGGTTGGAGCAGCGGGGGGAGGTCTCCTATTTCGTCAAGGAATATGGTACCTTTGTTGGCCAGTTCAAACTTGCCGCTTCTGGCTGCAATCGCGCCGGTGAAGGAACCTTTCTCATGACCGAAAAGTTCTGATTCCAGAAGTCCTTCAGGTATGGAGGCGCAGTTGAACTTGATGAATGGCCCCTTACTTCTGGGGCTCATATAGTGGATCGCTTTAGCAACTAACTCCTTACCGGTTCCGCTTTCCCCGCGGAGTAATACCGTTGCTTTTGAGGGGGACACCCGGTGGATAGCCTCAAACACTTCCTGCATCCTGTCTGACTGGCCGATGATATTTTCTATCCGGTATTTTCCTTTCAGCTCCCTTTTTAAAGACTCCTTTTCCTTTTCAACTTCCTCATAACTGTCCCAGAGCTTTACAAACTGTGCTATCAGGGAAGCTACTATTTCAAGCACCCTGAGATCGTCATCCACATTTCCCAGTTCAGTCGAGTAAATTCTGTCTACGCTGATTACCCCGAGAACCTCTTTTTTCAGCATGATCGGGACACAGAGGAAAGAGACACCGTCTTTTGCCGGTCGAGCTTGCGTCTTGTTCAGAAATAAAGGCTCCCGGTCAATATTGGGGATGACCATAGGAACTTTTTTTTCCATCACCCGGCCTACAATCCCCTCTCCGATTCGGTACTTTCCCTTTTCTATACTATGTTTGGCAAGGCCATGTGCAGCAACGATCCGAAGTTCCCCGGTGAGGGAATCAAGAAGAAATACGCACCCCCGCTGCATCTGGAGGAGGCTTCCGAGGGTCGACATTACAGACTGAAGGTTTTTTTCAAGGGCAAAGGAAGACGTAAGTACTTTGCTGACTTCGAGTATCGCTGTCAGTTCTGTATTTTTACGGACGATCAGGTCAGTATTTTTTTTCATTAATCCCTCAGCCCGCTATGAAACATGAAATGGGAACATTCTCCCTCAGATCATCGGGCAAGTCGGATAACTTATTGTTATTTAGAACTAATATTACCATTCGTTTTCATGAATATCAAATAATGTGCGCTGTGATGGAGAGTATATCTAACCAGTGCCTTTCTGGTTCGATAATTGCCCACCGGGATTTGTGATTTTTCAATCATTCATATAAAATAAGAGAACTTATGTATGCTTCGATTACTGATACCCTGTTTACCGGAAATTTCTTCAGAATTTCAGCCAGCAGTCGACAATAATAACTGTGAGGCAGACTATGTCTCCCGGCGAGGTTCGTTCTGTATTCGAAAATAGTTATACATTCTGTCATAATAATAAGATTAATTGTATATAAACAAAATGGAGTATTAAATGGCAAAAGGTTGTTGTGATACAGGAAGAGACGAGAGGATCAAGCAGTATCAGCTCAAAGAGTGGACAATAAAAGATCCTGACCTCGTTAAATTTAAAGCGGACGATATCCTCTATTCTCCGAAATATATACAGAAACGCAAAAAAGGCATATCACTGCTTATTGATCCGGCATCACCAAACTGGGTCAGCTTAAACAGCACCGGTGCTGAAATCATAAAGCTGTGCAACGGCAGACATTCACTGCAAGAAATCCAGGACATCATCTGTGATAAATATGCAGTGACCAACAAAAAGAAAGTAAAGCAGGAGATCGCTGATTTCCTCAGTGCGGTCACATTGCTTGAGTTTGTCTCTGACCGTAAGTTCGAGAGGCCTGAATACAAAGGGAGAAGTACGGCTATCGCTCCTCACAAGCTTGATGAGATGTGGCTCTATTACACCATGGCCTGCAACCTCAGATGCAAGCACTGTCTTGTCACTGCAGGTAAAGAGCTGAAAAAGGAACTGACTACCGAGGAGTTCAAAAAGGTTGTGGATGATTCAATTAAGCTCGGGGTCAAGCGGTTTTATATTACGGGAGGCGAGCCCTTCATAAAAGAGGGAATCTTTGAACTCATCAAATACATTACCAGAACCAAAAAGCGAGAATTGATAATCCTCACCAATGCCACCCTCTTTGACGATAAAAAGATCGCTGCCCTTAAGAAACTGGTGGGCCCGAAACTGATTTTTCAGGTAAGCCTGGAAGGGCCGGATGCAGAAATCCATGATGCTCTCCGGGGCAAGGGAAGCTTTGACAAGGCTGTTGAGGGAATCAAGAAACTGAAAAGCATCGGCATTACTCCGGTTATATCCACTGCGATCAGCAAACTGAATGAAAAAGAGATTTCACGGACTTCCAGATTTCTTTCCAAGCTCGGGATTCAGGAGCATAACCTTCTCTGGATGCACTCCAAAGGAAGGGGAGCCAATAATGTCAGCGAACTTTTTGTGCCCTCAGAGAGGATTGCGAAAACCATGAAGAAGTTGAAGTCACAGTACAAGGAGCAGGAGATTATTCTGGATAATGTGGAATCGCTGAAGGTCAGGGTCAGGACCAAAAGGGGAAGGAAGAACGACCTCTGCAATAACTGTTATGAAAAGATATGCGTAAATGCTGACGGTCACGTTTACCCCTGTGCGTCTCTCAATGGCGATAAATATTTTGATGCCGGATCGGTCAGAAAAAAATCTTTGCATGATATATGGATGAACTCAAAGGTTATGATGGACGGCAGGTCTCTCAGTGTTCAGGACAAACCTGAATGTAGTACCTGCTATCTGGAGTACTTCTGCGGTGGCGGGTGTACCTCCCACAGCTATTATGCGAGCGAAGTAGATGCAGGGAAAGGCTCCACAACGGCAACAGACCCTTACTGTTCCACCTATAAAGCGCTGTTTGAAGACATTATCTGGGAGCTGGCTTCAGAGGGTGTGGCGACACAAAATGGAACGGGCTATATTCCCCCTCTCGTACACAACGCGATGGATTCAAAGCTGCCCGCACACCTGGGGGCGGGGATAAAATCTGTTGATGAAAACTTTGATGTAGGATGCTACCACTGCTCCTGCGTTCTGTCAGTTGATGTGGAGGATGACGAAGAAGTATGCAAGCCTGAGATTAAGGGCCATGTAACAAAGACGGTGAAGAAGAAGTTCTCAACCGCGGCCTACAACCCTGTTGCGGATTACTACTGTCCTACAGGATATAACCCTTCTGACCTGGCGCATATTCCGAGTGAAGTGCTTGACGTATCCTATGGATGCGGTAATCCTGCTGCTCTGGCTGATATCAAAAAGGGAGAAACCGTTGTTGATCTGGGAGCCGGAGGCGGAATAGACTGTTTCATTGCAGCAAAGAAACTGGGGAAAAAGGGCAGGGTTATCGGTATTGATATGACTGATGAGATGCTTGAAAGGGCCAGGGAGGGCGCCCCGAAGGTTGCCGAGGTCCTTGGTTATGATATTGTGGAGTTCAAGGCCGGGAACATCATGGAGATGCCCATTGAGGATAACTCCGTAGATCTCGTTATCTCAAACTGTGTTATTAACCTGACGGAGGACAAGGGTAAAGTACTGGACGAAATATATCGAATACTAAAGCCGGGTGGCCGGTTTATCATTTCTGATATCGTATCGGATAAGCCTGTACCGGGATACCTGAAAAGGGACAAGGAGCTCTGGAATGCCTGTCTTTCCGGTGCATTGACAGACAGGAAGTTTACGCAAGTTGCAGCAGATTCAGGTTTTTCCAGTGTTAAGATGACAAAAAACTACCTTTATAAAAAGGTTGAATATATAGAGTTTTATTCAATTACCCTGATAGGGAGCAAACCGAAGAAATCTGCCCGTTGTGCCTGCTCCCGCGGATGAATGCCGGAATAAAATAAAAGAGAGGTAGAGACTTATGAGAGTTACGTTAGTGAATGCACAGGTACTGGACGGCAATAATGTCGTTCCCCCTTTAGGTCTTTTGTATGTAGCCGCTGTTCTTGAGGAGGAAGGACACAAGGTTCAGGTCCTTGATGCTGATCCTGAATTCCAGGATTCCATGATGAAGGAGATCAAGGATTTTGATCCTGAACTCATTGGATTAAGCTTCCTGACCGTGGCATATGAGAGGGGACTTAACCTCTGCAAAGCCCTCAAGAAGGAACTGCCTGATGTTACGTATTGTGCCGGAGGTGTACACACCACAGTAAAACCCCATGATACTCTTAAGGCTCTGGACCTTGATTTCATCGTAGTCGGAGAAGGCGAATATACGATGAGGGAGGTGTGCGAGAAACTTGATAAGAAGAAAGGCTTAAAAAATATAGCAGGGATTTTTTACCGTGAAAACGGCGCTGTTATTGAAAACGAACGGCGCGAACTTATACAGGACCTTGATTCGCTTCCCTTCCCTGCCAGGCATTTAATTGATATGACCCCTTACCTGAAACCCCCCGGAATTATCAGGGGCTATGCTGAAAAAAACCAGACGACCGTTGTTACAAGCAGGGGTTGTCCCTTCAAGTGCATTTACTGTGGCAGTCATAATATTTTTGGAAGAAGAACGAGAAGACGTTCGGTAAAGAATGTGGTTGATGAAATTGAGCACCTTGAGAAGACATACGGAATGAGAGGCATATATTTTTGTGACGATACGTTCACATTGAGTTCAAAATGGGTCAAGGAATACTGCCGGGACCTCAACAGCAGGGACTTTACTATCAAGTGGGGCTGTCAGTCAAGGGTGGACCAGACTGACCATGACCTCATGCAGAAAATGAAGGACTCCGGCCTTGTCCAGCTCGATTTTGGTGTTGAGAGCGGGTCTGAAAAGATCCTTAAAGTTCTTGGAAAGGGCGGTGCCGGTGACAGGACATCGCAAATTAAGCAGTCATTTAAACTGTGCAAGGACCTGGGTATCAGGACCCTTGCTACATTTATTATCGGTAACCCGGAGGAGACAAGGCAGGATATTGAAGAAAGCTTCCAGGTTGCCAAGGAGATTCAGGCTGACTACACCGCTTTTTATTTCCTGACACCATACCCCGGGACTGATATTTATGACATGGCCATTGAGAAGGGCTGGCTGGATCCCAATATACCGTTCTCCGAAGTATGGGCGCACAGACAGCCGGAACTGCCGTTAATGGCCATTACCTTTGGAAAAGAAGAGCTCAGGGACATCCGTAAAAAGCTCCAGAACCATTTTTTCAGGAAAAACTATCTCAGTGGCGGAACCGGGAATATCAGTTTTTACTCGATACTGTCAACAATTCTTTTCAAGCATCCTACTGTTTTCCTTACCGCTATCGGAAGGTTTCTCCGGACCGGCAGAATAGACTACATTGTTGAAACCCTCAATGCAGAATACTGGCGGATGAAGAAATATGAAGGTGCCGGCTAAGACGCTGTAGATAATACATGATTTGTCCAGAACGGGCGCAATTACTGCGCCCGTTTTTTTATGGGGAGCAGCGAACTTATCAGGAGAAAAGATTTTACAATAACCCGGAAACCGGTTATATTAACAGTATATACAAGTTGTTCCGTGCATCATTTCCCTTCCGCATCACCATCGGAAGTGCGGATGAAAAACTATAGATAAAAGATGAAAGAGATATCCTCGAAAGCCCTTGAAGTCAATCTTGCCGAATACAGCGTCAATGTAACTGTTGACCAAAAGTATCATGTTATCCGGGAGGTCATGTCTAAATATGAAGGCCTTCAGAAACAGCTTGATACTTTCCTGGAAGAGCTGTGCCACCCGCGAAAAAACTGGCAGTTTATCGTGCATGAATTCAAGACCTTTGCCCTTGGGTATTTTTATGATTTAAAGACTCATGAAAAAGGCCCTGAAGCGGTCAAGGTTTATCTGGACGTTGCCATTGAAGCCATTGAACGTGCCGAAGAGTATCCTGTCAGGACGATCTCTTTTCATAATCTTTACCTGTTAATACAGAAATTTATCAAGGAGTCAGGGCCGGATTTCCAGAGGTTTCTGCCGGTCATAAATTATGGGTTTGATAAACTCGGCAAATTCAGCAAGAATAATATATCGCTGGTAGCAATGAGCTATTACCGGTTAAACAGGCTTGCCCGGGAGTACGCCAGGAGCGCGCCGCCTGATGCGGATTATCTGCCGTTGAACTCTGCAGTTGCGCACTGTCTGGAATATACGCTGTCGTACTGGCTCAACGAAAAAGACCCTCTTGAATGGTTCAAGGAAGAGATAGGGGAAGAACTTTCCGAGGAAGTTATTGCTTTTTTTGGGCCTCTCTCGCACAGGCAGTTAAGGACATACGAAGGGCAATTGCGAGAACTGAAGGGAGGTCATGTGCTTGGCTCAGAGGAAACCCTGGAGGCACTTCTTCAACTGCCGGGATATGGTGAGATTGTTGATCTCTACAGGGATTTACCGGATCAGCTATACAGGTCAGCGGGAGATGATAAAACACGGCACCGGTTCAAGCTTGTTATTCTTTTTCATACAATGAATCTTTCAGGGCTTTCCATTATCCATGAAGATACTCTCAGGGAGATAAGCAATGATATAGAGTGGATCATCAGTCATGAAGATGTTTCCCATATTCAGAAACTACTTGCTACTGCATTTAACATTCTGAAAGACAGTGTTGAAACATTTCCTGATTCTGTGCTCAAATCTGTTTTTCATATTGGAAGGGGCGTATATGAGACAAATGAAAGTGACCTCGTTTACTTTTTTAATGAACAGGTAGTGAAACTCGGATTCCAGACACCTGACTTCAGGGGAATCAGTGAGGATTGGCAGGTGCAGAGCAACAGTTCGCACATTCAGAATATCCGGACATGGATGGAACTGATCAGTCTGAATCCAAAGTGGTCAAAAAAACTCCTCTCTTCACTTGTGATACATCTTTCACTCAATGGTGTGCTTATCAAAGATACAGACCTGTTCCCGAGGGACATTACAAAATTTTTAAACGGTGAAATTGCACCGGTGTATAATCTTGTAAAGCAGCTTATGAGGCTCTTTCCAGCATACTTTAATGAAATAGGCGCTGAGGGACGCCTGAGGGACATCTCTACAGATATTGATGAAATATGCAGGAGAAAAGATATCCTTGTACATTTTCTAAGAAAACAGACCCACGTTGAAAGTTCTAACAGGATTATCACGCTTCTTGAAAGCATATTCAGTTTCTGGCGTACAAAGTCCAAAGAGGACCTTCGGACATACCTGCCCCCGGGTATTTATGACCAGGTCAGGGAGGAAGGGCCCTATGTTGATGGAGTCAGCACAATAGTCAATGAACTGTTCAGAAAAAAAGGGCTTCACCAGATTACAGACCTGCTCTTGCTTGAGGATGATATAGCGGAAACTCTGGGTGACTACTCTGATGATTACCGTGTGGATATTCAGCGGGTATCAATGGCTGTGTCACTCTATAAAACACTGAATGAAAAATACTGTATTTCATCGTGCTCTGTTGACAGCTACCTTTCCGAGGCTGAGTCGAGTGTCCCCCTGAATATTAATGAGCTGAAAACTATACTCTCCCGAGAGGATAGGTTTCATCGACTTGCGGGTATTCTGGGTTTTCTCGGAAAACTGAAAAATATAATATTGTCCCCGGAGCCCTTTGAAATCCGGGAGGATATTTACAGGAAACGTCATATTGCTGCTGATATCCCTTCCATGTACGGCAGCTACCGGGAGGCGAAGTTCGACTCTCTGGGCCTTACATTCAGGCTGGAGTCCATTGCGAATACTTTGTTTGAAGAGATCATAGAGGACTTTGACCTCAGTTTTCTTACCCATGCGACATTTTACCGCATTTATGAGTGCCTGAAACTCTTTAACCGTGCTTTGAATATCGGCGGCATCCCTGCCAAGGAGTTTGAAAATCAGCTTGACCTGCTGAATAAATCGCTCAACATAAAGTTTGTCACCTATACGCAGTACCTGGATATATTCAGGGGGTTTACCCAGGTGGTTCGCGATATTGTGAGCAACTACTTTAATAGTGTGCATGCCGGGAATCTGCAGGAGATAGCAGAATTTGTCCCTGTTGAAAAGCTCCTTCCCCGCTACCAGACTAAGTCAGAGGACCGGCAGGAACTGGCCCATAAATTATCTGAGATTTTCCTGAGAGATACCATAGCCTTTTCTCTGGGTCTGCAGAAACTGGACCTCTTTCTCATGCGCATTTCTCACACCCTTCATGACCAGGCTGAAAAACTTCCTCTTGACAAGCATTTCCTGCTTATTACCTATAATCCGCGAAAGATTGTGACATCGTTATCAGAGCCTGCACACGATCTTTTTGACAGTATTCATCTGGGCAACAAGAGCATGAATATAATCAAAATGATAAGGCTCGGCCTGCCTGTGCCTCCTGGTTTTGTTGTGACCACCGAGGTGTTCAGGTGCCGAGAATTAATTGAAAGCTATGCTCCGGCAAAGAAAAACTTCAGGGAGCAGATAGACCGGGAAATTATGAAACTGGAGCAATTAACCGGCAGGAACTACGGTTCTCCCGAGAACACATTGCTTGTTTCAGTCAGGAGCGGGGCCGCTGTGTCGCAGCCCGGAATGCTTGATTCTTATTTAAATGTGGGGATGAATGAAGAGATCGTAGCGGGCATGATACGTCAAGGCAGAAAGGACTGGTTTGCCTGGGACTCGTACCGGCGGTTTCTGCAGTCCTACGGGATGTCCTTTGGTCTTGAGCGTGACAGCTTTGATGCAATAATCAGCGAGTTTAAAGATTCCTACAATGTTCCTCTGAAAAAAGAGCTGACATCTCAACAGATGAAAGATCTGGCCATGGCGTACAAGGTCATGATCAGGACAAAGGGCATTGATGTAGAGGAGTCTCCTCGGGAGCAGTTATATCTCGCTGTTCAGCGGGTGCTCAACTCCTGGACCTCTGAGAAAGCGCGGACATACCGTCAGATCATCGGTATTTCAGATGACTGGGGTACTGCCGTAACAGTGCAGAGTATGGTGTTTGGCAACATTTCCGAGCAGTCCGGGTCGGGAGTCCTCTTTACTCACAGCCCAAAATTTTCACAGGACGTTATCAGGCCCTGGGGAGATTACACCACAGGAAATCAGGGTGAAGACGTAGTCTCAGGGCTGGTCACAACGTACCCGATCTCGAACTACCAGGCAGAGTTTGAACGCAGGCCTGAGGAGTTGTCTCTTGAGACCCGGTTTCCGGAGATATTTAATGCTCTCAGGGACTATGTAAAAATGCTGATCTACGAAAACCAGTGGGCTCCCCAGGACATTGAATTTACCTTTGAAGGTCCGGAACGGTCAGACCTCTATCTGCTGCAGACACGGAATATGGAGATGAGAGAGAAAAAAGAGGAACCGACGTTTGAAGACGCTTCAATGCTGAGGGAAAATTTTATCGGCCACGGAATCGGGGTAAGCGGCGGTGCTCTTTCCGGAAGGGTGGTTTTCAGTCTTGATGATATACGGCACTGGAGAGAAGTCGAGCCGGAAACCCCGTTAATCCTTATACGCAATGATACGGTCCCTGATGACATTAAGGAAATCTCAGCGGCTGACGGTCTTTTGACCGCACGGGGCGGCGCCACATCACATGCCTCTATCGTAGCGACACGACTGGAAAAGACCTGCATCGCAGGCTGCCGGGATCTCGTCTGCCTGGAGAAAGACAGAATATTTGTATTAAAGGACAAAACTATTCATGCAGGGGAGTTTATAAGTATTGACGGTTCTGAGGGATCAGTTTATTATGGGAAAATGAAGACCCGTCACGGGAGGGGCTAGAAAATGGATGAAAAGAAAAATCTTATACTTGGCATCAATGGTCTTGGCCGCATTGGCAAACTCACACTCTGGCATCATGTAGCAAAGAAATATTTCAAGGAAATAGTGATAAATATCGGAAGAGATGTTGGTAATTCCCTTCATGACATTGTTCACTACATAGTGAGAGATTCAACCTACGGGTCTCTCCCGATGTATCTTCATGGCTGTTCCTGTGGAGACGTGGTAACTGATGTTGACGAGTCACGAGGCACCATGGCTATAGACGGCACACGGGTGACTATTCTGAGAAAATCAAGAAACCCGAAAGACCTGGACTGGAAAAGCCACGGTGTTGAACTGGTTATTGATACCACAGGCCAGTTCTCTGATCCGTCATATGGGGCGGATGCTCCCGGAGGGTCACTCAGGGGGCATCTTGAGGCAGGGGCAAAAAGGGTCATCCTGTCAGCCCCGTTTAAGATAAAAGACAAGGCAGTACAGATGCCCGAAGATGCTGTGACCTGTGTAAAGGGAATCAACGAGAATGATTTTGATCCATCAAGGCATAAAATTATTTCTGCTGCTTCCTGCACTACAACCTGCCTGTCCCATATGATAAAACCCCTTCTTGACAATATCGGGGCAAAGAGACTGCTCACAGCCTCCATGGCAACTGTTCATGCGGCAACAGGTTCGCAGCAGGTCCTGGACAGGATGGCAGGGGCAGGCGCTACTGATCTCAGGAAAAACAGGGGAATACTCAATAACATAATATTAACAACGACCGGTGCAGCCAAAGCACTTGCCCTCGTGCTCCCCCAGATGAAGCAGATCGGTTTTATTGCCGAGTCAGTAAGGGTGCCTGTTTCAACCGGATCCCTGATTATTCTGGTCGTGAACATACAGGAAGATGAGTCAAGGGAGTCGATAAACAGAACAGTAATCAATGATATATTCAGGCAGGCAGCAGAATTGCCGGGAGGTTACCTTGTATATACAGAAGAGCAGAACGTGTCCGAAGATATTATCGCCATGCCCAGGGCAGCGGTCGTAATAGAGGCACATGAAACCCATACCCGGACAGCAGAGGTGACCGTTGATGTTGAGCGGCTCACAGGGATAAAAAAAGAGCTGGTGAATGAGCTGCGCGATGCTGACATCAGGATTCCGCTTACGCAGGCAGTCATCTACGGATGGTATGACAATGAGATGGGGAATTACGTTCATATGCTTTATGAGCTTACTGTGCATGTTGCGGAGTCATGAAGTTTAGAAAACTATCTACAACTTCTTGCACAGCTCCGCCACACGCACCCCCAGTTTAAAGCCGTTATCTTCCGCAGTATCATCCGGCTGTCCCACACAGGCAACTCCATAATGGCCGGATGCGCTCATAGGGTCTCCTACGATTATCATTCCGTAAATGAGCATGCATTGGAGAATTGAGATGATAGTCGTCTCTTTGCCGCCCGTGGGGTGGCCTCCGGTGGCAAAGGCTGCTCCGACCTTGTCCTCCATCTTCTTTCTTGTTCCCACATATTCATCAAATACTTTTTTTAATTCCCATGCCATAACACCGAAATAAACAGGTGACCCGGCGATAATGCCTGCTGAGTTGAGAAAATCATCTTTTGTTACTTCCTCAGTATTCCTGAGAATTGCCGTGGCACCGGCAGATTCAACTCCCTGTCCTACAACTTCAGCCAGTTTTCTGGTGTTTCCTCCCTTTGAATAATAGAGAACTAATATCTGCATCTTAACCTCCTTATCTGTATGATCATATAATTATAGCAGAGTTATGCTGTGTGAAAAAAATATGAGGTGAGATGGATTTGGAGACTGCTTATTGCTGAATGGAATCTCATAGGAAAGAGAATGAACTCTCTTGCTGTCTGGAAAACATTTGCGATGCAGTGAGTCTACACGCTATCCTGCATAAACTTCACCAATGATATCGCTTATATCATCTTCTTCAAAGGTGATTCCCGCAATTTTCATGGCATACGCTACCGCTTCCATTCGTTCCTTCATTGACAATGTTTTCCATAGGGCGGAGTCGCTGATCATCTCGACTGTTTCTGATGCTGTTATGGCTGTTCCTTTGATTGGATGTACCATTTACTCCTCCTGGTTTTCTTATCGGTAATCTGGCAGGGGAAGTTAAGACATCCCCGGACAGAGGGAAATAAAAGGAGAAGCGACAGCCTACATGATTTAGCTCATACTTTTTGATTTCCATGAAAGGTAATATATGGTATGTTTACGCTGTTTGTTGTGGGCAGTCTGAGTCGTTGTAATAAAGTTCATGGAAACAGAGAGTTATCAGCATTTAATAATAAAAAAAAGGAGGTATGAAATGGGAGAGTGTGGTAGTTGCAGCAGTGGGGGAGGTCCTTTTGCTGAAGGGAAGGAGCTTGTCGAATTTGTATATAATGCTCATGGCGGAGGCATTAAAGATCAGGCCATCCCGGGCGGTCTTGAAACCAAATGCCAGGGGTGTGGCGAGCCATTTACCCTGAAAACGTTTGTAGGTAAATGTCCGAAATGCGGTGGGGTACACGCAGTTTCTCCCCCGCGATGTGAAGATCCGGCCAATATTCAGTTTGCCGGTGAGGGGTATAAACTGCCTGGAGACCAGTAGCTTTAGAGTTTCCGGCGCATAAGCTTATATGAAATGCGGATGCCGCAGAGACACGAATAAATGAATGACTTCTGTGCATCTGCGGCATCCGGGAAGAATCAGGCGATCTCTTTTAAATATGTCTCTATTTCATGTTCAAAATTGTCGCTCAATACGTCAGTGCCGATTGTCTTTTTGATCTCATCGATGCTCCACGGACGTACTTCATCTATTTCAGACTGCTGAAACTTTATTTCCCCGTCATAGACGCATGAGTAGGTGTATACCAGCTCAGTTTCGTATTGATTGGAGTGAATGTAAGAATAAAGAAATGTAAGATTGTTGTCTGTTATTCCCAGCTCTTCCTCCATTTCCCGTTGTACAGCGTCTTCAAGGGATTCTCCGGAATTTACGTGACCACCTACTGATGTATCCCATTTGCCGGGTGCCACATCCTTGTCCATTGAGCGCTTTTGCAGAAGAAGCTGCCCGTTGCTGTTAAACACAAGAACGTGTACAACTTTATGCATTAACGATGGTTTGCCATGAATTTCTGAACGGAGTCCTGTTCCGACTGTTTCACCTTTTTCATTTACAATTTCCAACTGTTCTTCTTCCATAAGATCTCCTTGCATATAGTGACCTGTCTGAGTTGTTCAGCAGGGAACGTTATTCCTTGATATATTATAGGCAAGTTGATATAGTCTTTCCAGACATGAAAAAAATAGCTCTTACCATAGCCGGGTCAGACCCCTCAGGAGGTGCCGGACTGCAGGCGGATTTAAAGACATTTAATGCTCTTGGAGTATACGGTATCAGTGTTCCCTCTGTGCTTACCTCACAGAACACCGGCGGAGTAGAGGGCATCTATGAACTCCCCGCTGATTTCCTGTCAAAAGAGATGGATGTTCTGCTGCAGGATATCAGGCCTGACGCGCTCAAGACAGGA
The DNA here is from genome assembly GCA_947259645.1 of Thermodesulfovibrionia bacterium. Lineage (GTDB taxonomy): Bacteria > Nitrospirota > Thermodesulfovibrionia > UBA6902 > UBA6902 > Glo-13. The sequence goes on from CAMYND010000045.1 coordinate 21,429, forward strand.
ATGCTCTACAGCTCTGATTCAATAGAGGTTATCGAAGAAAAAATACGGGCCTATTCTCTGGAGAATCTCGTTATAGACCCGGTGACCGTTTCATCAACGGGTGTGATGCTCATTGAAGAGGGGGTTCTTGACGCGCTGAAGCGGCTCCTCTTTCCCCTGGCATCAGTTGTGACCCCCAATACCTATGAGGCAGCTGTACTGACCGGAATAGAGATCAAGGATGATAAAGATATTAAGAAAGCAGCGGTGAAGCTGAAAGAAGCCGGGCCTGCTGTGGTAATCATTACAGGCGGCCATCTGCATGGCAAAGCAGAGGATCTCTTTTTTGACGGAGTCGACTTTATGACTCTGGAGAATGAGAGGCTCGACGGTGAATTTCATGGAACAGGATGCGTTTTTTCTTCGGCTATTACAGCATGTCTTTCCCTTGGATTTACCCCGAAAGAGGCATTCATCAAAGCAAAAGATGTTGTCTGGCAAGCCATGAAGACGGCAGTTTCTCCGGGCAGAGGCATGAAAATATTAAACTAATAATTCACCATGGTTGTTGCAGTCACCTCAGGTTCCCTGTTACTATCAGTAAAGCAGTACACGTTACTTCAGGCAATGGAGTGGTCAGATGTTCCGGTATGGGTAATAACAGGCAGATAAATATTAAAATAATCACGATCATCTCTTTTTTAATCTCTGCTATATTTTTCTCTTTTGCTGTCCAGTCTGAGGCATATAGTAAAGCAGAACTCCAGAAGTATCAGCGTTCCGTAACAGATTACCGCTCAAAGCAGAACCGCAGGTTTAAGAAAAAAATAAGAAAAAAAACAAAATACATAATTGTACACACCTCTGAGCTCGGCCTGAAAACAACATTAAAAGTTGTCGCAAAAGGCAAGCGTGTCAGAAGGGGGCGGGTTACCAGGGGCGGTCATGCCCATTACGTTATTGGCCGAAACGGTAAAACCTACAGAATCCTGGACAAGAAGTACCGGGCTGACCATGCCGGTCTCAGTATGTGGAAGGGGGAGACATTTATCAGCAATGTTTCCATCGGAATTGAACTGGCCGGCTACCACTATGCCCCGATAACTGAGAGCCAGTACCGCTCATTGGGTATGCTCATTGATATTCTGCAGAAAGTGTATGGGCTGGATGACAGTGCTGTTCTGACGCACAGCCAGA
>CAMYND010000046.1 GCA_947259645.1 Thermodesulfovibrionia bacterium
ATCACACCGCAGAACAATGAAGTTAAAGTCCTGAATGAAGTTGGTTCCCGGATATGGGAACTGCTGGACGGGAGCAGGGACATGAGAGCAGTCTCTTCTGTTATTTCCAATGAGTTTGATGTTTCTGAGGACCAGGCGATGGAAGACACCAAGGAATTTATCAATGAATTGTCCAACAGACAGATGGTCCTTCTTCATAACAGTCAGAAGGAGTAGTTAAATACTGAAAGCTGACAGTTTATAGCTTATTTACAGAAATGGACGACTATAACCGTATCGTTAAAAAAACCATGGAGAAGAACATTCCCTTCATGGTGCACTGGGAGCTTACGTACCGGTGCAATATGACCTGTGGCCACTGCTATTGCGCTCATGACAATACACGGCAGGAGCTGACCTTTGAGGAAATTAAATCTGCCATTGATGCTTTAGCAGACATGCAGGCCCTGTATCTGACATTCAGCGGCGGAGAAATTCTCGCGCGTACAGATTTTTTCCCTATTGCACGATACGCGCGTGAGAGGGGCTTTGCACTGAGGCTTCTTACGAATGGAACCTATATCTCAGAAGAAATTGCCGACAGAATCAAAGAGCTCCATCCCCTTTCTGTTGAGATGAGTCTCTATGCTGCTCAGGCAGAACTGCACGATATAATCACCGGCACAAACGGTTCTTTTGAAAAGACAGTCCGGTCCTTTGAACTTCTTCGAGAACGAGGAGTCGGAACTAAAGTCAAGAGCCTTCTTATGAAGCAGAATGCGGACCAGCTCGGCGAATTACAAAAACTCTCCGCTGAACTGGAAGCGGATTTTGTCTATGACATGACGGTTTTTCCAAAGGATGATGGACAGACCCGGCCCCTGCAATACCGGCTTGACGAGCAGGGCATGGCTGACGTATTCAGGGGAGACCACAGCGCTGTTTCTTTCGAGCCCCTTGAGTCAGTGAATGAAGATACATTTATGTGCAGCGCAGGATTGAACAATCTCTTAATATCACCCTACGGGGATATCTCACCCTGCGTTGGTTTAAAGGAAAGTGCAGGCAATGTGCGGGAGAAGTCCTTTGATGAAATCTTCCAATCCCCTGTTTTCCAGAAAGTCAGGGAAACAGGCTTTTCTGAACTTAGAGCCTGCCGGAGTTGCGAATTAGCATCATATTGCCGGCGCTGTCCGGGACTGGCAGCAGCTGAAGATGGTAATTTTCTGGGAGCTTCCAGTGCAGCATGCAAACTTGCAGGTGCACTAAAAAATGTCTCAACCATGTAGGGACAAGGCGCTGCCTTGTCCTTAATAATAAATTAAATGCTGGAGCAATAACATGAAAAAGAACAACAGAGAGAAAAAAAAGAAGGCATACGAGAGACCGCGGATCGTGTACGAAAAGAAGATTGAGGTACTGTCAGTTGTCTGTAACTCTGCACGAAGCGGTTTCAGTAACTGTATGAAAGCAGTTCCCTGCTTGACACTTCTGGCTTAGTTCATATTATTCATGCAGAAAATGAGGGACCAAAAAGAAAAGGCCGGTGATTTTTGCGTTGATTTTGTAAAGGGGAATATCCGCTCCGGAAATGAAATGTCTTTCCCCGTAGCAACCGACAGCATGCTGCCCCTTATCAAAGCTACAGATCGGGTTGTTGTTAACACCTGCGGCGCATCAGATGTAAAGCTGGGGGATATTGTTCTGTTTGAGAGAGATTCATCTCTCATTGTCCACCGCGTATTGGAAAGGAAAATAGAAGATAAAAAAATTATTCTGGTACCGAAGGCAGACCGGGTATGTGAGAAAGAAAAACCTTTTTCTGAAGAGCAATTCCTGGGAAAGGTCGTCAAGATTCATAAGGAATCATTTACTCTCCATTTAGAGAGGTGGCATGGAATCGCAATCAACAGGAGTTTTTATTTTTATTCGCTTCTTAAAATGAGGACCTTTGCACTCTTATCCGGATTTAAGGAAAGATCACAGCGTCAATTGAGAAAAGAAGATATTCTGATACGCCTTTGCTCGGTTACTACCATTAATGAGGCGGCACGCGAGGACATACGGAAAATTCTCAATCAGGATGTTGACTGGAATTATTTCATGAGGAGGGTTCAGGGCGAGGACACTGCTTCCTTAATATATAAGGTGTTTTCACGCATTAACAGTTCAGAATCGCTGGTACCACTTCATGTAATGAATCATTTGAAGGACTTCTATTATGCTGTGATGGCGCAAAATATCTCTCTGACTCAATCTATCGAAAAGATCTTCGCTGCTTTTCAAAAAGAAAACATCACGGCTTTAGTCTTCAAAGGGTTCATGCTGGCCGGGTCAATATATAAAGATATAGGATTGCGTCCAATGGGTGATGTAGACATTCTGCTCAGGAGGGAGGAGGTTTCAAAGGCAGACGGACTCTTGCGCAGGAACGGCTTTTATCCTGAATTTGAATTGAAAGATATTGGAAATCTGTCATCCGGGCAGTATCGCAACAGTATTGTATACAGGACCGAAGATTCTGTTCCCGTTGCAGTACATATCCACTGGCATATTGTTAATTTTACCCCGTTCCATAACAATGTTTTACGGAATATAAATATGGATAACGTATGGAATGAGTCTGTTCCCTTTCAGATTGGACTGCTTGAGATGAGAACATTTTCTCTCCATCACCAGATCATTTATCTCTCCATGCATGCCCTGAATCACTCGTTCCATCCCCTGATCAGGTTATCTGATATACATGAGCTCTTGTGTGCGGAGAAAGATCAAATAGACTGGGAGAGGCTGGTCAAAGAGGCAGATGCTTTTAACCTTTCCAAGTGCGTATATTATGTGTTTTATCTTCTGTCCCGTATATTTCATACGGACATTCCGGCATTTATTCTCCACAGATTAAAACCCCGAAAAATAGGTCTGATTGAGCGGACATTTCTTTCTTCTGTTCTGTCGGGGAACCCTATTCTGACAGGTGAATGGTTGATCTGTTATGGCATGAATGATTCTTTTAGGGACAAGGTTACGTTTTTATGGACATTGCTGTTTCCTCCCCAAAAGGAGCTTGCCATTATCCGGAAGAGAGACGATGGTCGTGCAGGCATGTCTGATTATATGAAGAGGCTGACTGCGGGGTTAGGCTGTGCTCTTAAGGTAATGTTCAATTTTACCAGGCAGGCGTCGTTTAAATTGTGAACATAGCCATTCAAACAACTAATCTTGGCAAAAACTTTTATCAGAAGGCTTTTTGGCGTAATAAAAAAGTCATTAAGGCAGTTGATGGCGTAGACCTTCAGGTCAGGAGAGGTGAACTGTTCGGGCTTGTAGGGCCGAACCAGGCAGGAAAAACAACGCTGATTAAAATGCTCTGTACTCTGATTCTTCCAAATGTAGGGAATGCTTTTGTGAATGGTTTCGACGTTGCTGCTGAACAGGACAAGGTTAAGCAATCGATAGGTCTGGTCTCCGGCGAGGACAGATCTTTCTATTGGAGGCTTACCGGAAGGCAGAACTTAGAATTTTTTGCAGCCCTTTACGGTCTCTCCCGTCATGAAGCGGGAGATAAAATCAGAGAGCTTCTCGTTTTATTGGAAATAGATAAAGAGGCTGATATCAGTTTTCAGAAATACTCCAGCGGTATAAAGCAGAGAATGAGTATTGCACGGAGCATGCTCAGTGACCCTCAGATTCTTTTCATGGATGAAGCAATGAAAAGCCTTGATCCACACGCGGCATATAAGATGAGAAAGTTTCTCAGGGAAGAGATGGTAGAAAAGAGAAAAAAGACAGTTATCCTGACTACACACCAGATGGCTGAAGCAGAAGACATTTGTGACCGCATAGCGGTTATGCAGGATGGAAGAATAAAGGCGGTTGGAACGATGGAGGAATTGGGACAGCAGGCCGGCATATCAGGGGCAGGACTGGAGGAATTATTCCAGAGGATAACCGGCGGGGACAGCGCGGACAGAGAGGAGACAACTGTCTGTGCGTAGACTGTTCGCGTTTGTGAAGCGTGATTTCCTGAGCGATGTCAGCTACCGTTTTGCCTTTTTCTTTAACCTTGCCAGTATTCTCTTTTCTGTGCTGACCTTTTTCTTTATCGCCAAACTTTTCAGTCACAGCGTAAATCCCTATTTGAATGAATATGGAGGACGCTACTTTCCTTTTGTCTTAATCGGCATTGCCTTTTCCGGGTATCTGACTGCAGGATTGAGAGGCTTTTCCGATGCCCTGCGAAATGAGCAGCTGATAGGAACACTGGAGATGATTCTTCTCACACCCACGCGGCTTTCCACTATGCTTATCAGCCAGACTCTCTGGAAATTTCTTCAGGCAACTTTAAATATTTTTCTTTATTTAATAATTGGAGTTCTTTTTCTGCAGGTGAATATTGAAATGCGAGGCTTGTTCGCTGCTTTGATCATTCTTGTCCTTACTGTGACAAGTTCCGGCAGTTTAGGGATCATTGCTGCAGCATTTATCATGATTTTCAAGAAGGGGGACCCCATAACCTGGCTGTTTATTACAGCCTCCAGCCTTCTGGGGGGTGTCTTCTATCCAGTAGCTGTTTTGCCGGAATTTCTCCAGAAACTTGCTGTTCTGCTGCCGATTACGCATTCACTGAAAGGGCTGAGAGGGGCTTTGTTAGCTGGACGGTCTTTCGATGATTTATCATTACATATCGGGATGTTGGCCTTATTTTCCATAATTTTCATTCCTGTCGGCATAGTCACGTTTGCCTATGCTGTGAAAAGGGCAAAAAGAGAAGGTACGCTGGTTTACTACTAAGTATTTTTTCAGAACCGAAATATCTTATCCTCTATTTAATTAAAGATTTGACGCACCTGACCGATAAATATATCAAAAGAGTTAACTCTTCATAATAAATATGAGATGAATGTATGTTTATGAGTAAAAGTGAGGGGAACATTTATACCATCAGGAAGAACATAATATCCGGTCTACTGCTCGTGTTTTATATAGTTTTGACAGGATGCGCATCAATGGACAACCACGATCATATCCCTCACTATACAGAATCGAATATTCCAGTCTCGGAGGGAATCAGCGAAAATCAGACAGACTCGCTCAAAGAGAAAGAGCAGGGATACAGGATCCAGGAAGGAGATATGCTTCTTATTTCTGTGTGGCGTGAGAGTGATCTCAGAGAGGAAGTGACCGTCCGCCCTGATGGAAGAGTATCGTTTCCACTTGCCGGCGATGTTCCGGCCAGAGGAAAATCCTTTCTTGAGCTAAATATGGAGATAACAAAAAGGCTGAGGGAATATCTTAAAGACCCCGTAGTCTCCATTTCCCTTATGCAGGAGGCAGGCAGAAAAGTGATCGTTCTCGGAGAAGTCAGATATCCCGGAGTCTACTATGTGAAGGGAAAAAACACCATGAGGGAAGCAATAGCCCTCGCAAAAGGCTTTAGCGAACATGCTGTTCAGTCTAGTGTCCTCCATATAAGGGGAGATTATAATAATCCCCAGGCTACAAGGATGGATTTAACGTATGCAAGGAAGGAAACCGAAACTAAACAGAACCAGAATATTGTCTTACAGAGTGAGGACATAGTCTATGTCCCCAAAAAATATATTGCTGATGTGAATTATATTGCACGAATGATTGTTGAACCAATTGCACGAAGTGTCTGGACGGTTAGGGGGGTACAGCTCATTGAATAGCTGGACCTGATGAATCGAATGTATCAGATGTATGAACAGTTAAGTTAAAGCGAGAGCGAAGGTTAATTTTATGCCTCATTATGAATTTAACACAAGAGACTACGTAAGGATTTTATATAAGAGAAAGGGCCTGATCATTCTGGCTGTTCTGATTGGGGTAGTATGCGGCTATTTTTTCTACCCTGAACCTGCACCGGTTTTTCAGTCAGCTGCAACGGTCAAAATAGAAGAGCGTAAGACAATCGCCGGCCTTCTTTCAGAATGGATTGTCTTTAATCCGGGAGATTTAATGGCATCACAAACAAAGATCATTAAAGGATTTCCCATTATCAAAAAGGTGGCTCTTCGCCTGGGCATGATCGATGAAAATTCTCATGCTGTAGATATTCAGAAAGCTGTCAGCAGCTTGCAGGAACAGATAAACACCGAGAGGATTGGACAAACGAATATCATCAAGATTACCGGCTCTGCGAGCAATCCGGGGGATGCGAAGAACCTGGCTTACGCTGTCAGCAATACATATGTTGAAGAGAATTTGCTGGAAAAGACCAAGCAGTCACGACGTACACGGCAGTTTATCGAGGAACAGTTATCAATTCTTCAGGGCAGGTTAAAGGATGCGGAAGACAGATTGAAAGTCTTTCAAGAAGAGACTGGTGAAGTAGCTGTTGTAAAAATTGATTTTGGGAATATCGAATCACTTCAGAATAGAATAACAGAGTTTCAACTGAAATTAATCGCCCTTGAACAGAGGTACACTAGCAAACATCCTAATTTAAGACGCCTTAAAGAGCAGATTGAAAACCTGGAATCCCAACTCGAAGACGAGAAGGAGATGACAGTTCCCCCGAAAGGGCACTCCTCTGGACAGAAGCTGGATCAGGCACGGTTGTCCCGGGAGGTTGAAATCAATAAAAAGCTTTATATGATGTTTAAGGAAAAGCTTGAAGAGGCGCGAATAAATGAGGCGCAGAAACTGGGAGATGCCTCAATTGTTGATCCGGCTGTTCTCCCCGATTCTCCTGTAAGCACACAGGGCAACATTAATATTCTTCTCGGTGCAATTATAGGGTTGCTGCTCGGTATCGGACTTGCTTTCATAATTGAATCCGTGGATACATCAATCGGGACCATAGAAGATATAGAAAGGGTATTGAAATTACCTGTCCTGGGGATTGTATCCTCTGCCAAGAAAGATCTTAATAAAAAGCAGTTGAAAGTAATTCGGAAAACCTCAGGTGTCAAAAAAAGAGAGGCCCGGGAAATGTATGTACGATTGATTACCCACTATGAGCCCAAGTCTCTCATAGCGGAATCCTGTCGAAATATTCGGACCAACCTTAAACTTAACCCGTCAAAAAAAACCATTCTCGTTACCAGTTCCGGGACACAGGAAGGAAAGACGACTATACTGATAAATCTGGGCCTGGCCGTTGCCCAGACAGGAGCGAAAACACTCCTCGTTTCCTCTGACTTACGGAGGCCGGCTATTGCCAAAACATTCGGCGTGAACAGAGAACCGGGGTTGACGGACTTTATAGCCGGAACAGTTCCCTTGCGGGATGCGTTTAGAAATATATCAGATCTGATATTAAGTGATAGAAAACTCGAAGAAATCACAAAATCCCCCGGCCTGGAAAATCTCTGGATTCTTCCCTGCGGCAAACTGCCTCATAATCCTGCCGAAATCCTTCAATCCAGAGAGTGGGACTACCTGGTTAAGGGACTGAAACAGGAATTTGATTTTATTTTCTTTGATACACCTCCTGTACTGGCGGTGACCGATGCCAGCATTATAGCCTCAGGAGTAGACAGTGTTGTCATGTGTTATGAGATGGGCAGGATTTCCAGAGAGGCCCTTCTGCGGGCCAAGACCCAGATTGAGTCCGTTGGCACCCATATATCCGGAATCATATTAAATCAGATCAAATCTCAGGCTCAGGCAATGGAGCCTTACCCCTATTACACAAGTTATCGATACAGGTACTATCGTGAAAGCGAAGCAGACGGGAATGGATTTAAAGCGAATTTGATCAAGAGGTTCAAAGACAAGGCAAATCTTGACGTGTGAAGCAGGTAAGGCTAATCAAGCTACGCCGATAATTTAACGTTACTCCACTGAAGGAACACATTTTGTCCTATACTGAAGGAAATATATCTCCACGCAGCAGTAATCCAGGTTTTGCTACAATAATTTCATTAGTGCTGTTTATCGGCGTTGCCTTTCTATTGAAGTTTCAGTCGCCCCCGGCATTTCCTGTAATCATTCTGTTTGCACTTGTTGTATTGGTTATAGCCTTTATAAGCACCGAGACAGCTCTCATTATCCTGATCTTTTCAATGTTGCTCTCTCCTGAATTGCCAATAGGAGGAGTTCCCGGCAGGGAAGTCGTAATAAGGCTGGATGATATATTTTTACTGGTAATATTTTTTGGATGGATGGCCAGAATGGCAATAAATAAAGAATTAGGATTACTGAGAGTAACGCCGATAAACAGGCCTATACTTATCTATGTATTTATCTGCATGCTGTCCTCCGGGATAGGCGCATTAGAAGGAACTACAAATCCGAAACACAGCATGTTCTATATCATTAAATATATCGAGTACTTTATCGTTTTTTTTATGGTGACCAACAATATAAAGGACTACAGGCAGGTTAAAACCTTTGTATGGTTAATGTTTCTGACATGCATGATTGTAAGTGCATACGGTTTGTATTCCTCATTCTCATTGGGTCTTCGTGCTACCGCCCCTTTTGAAGGCCCGGCAGGTGAATCAAATACCCTTGCCGGATACTTAATTATAATGATGGGGATGATGATGGGAATTATCCTGTATGCCCGCTCTCCAGGAGTGCGTTTTCTTTTAACAGGCTGCCTGATATTCATATTCCTCCCGTTTATATATACACTCTCCCGCAGCGGATGGTTGGGTTTTATCGGTATGTATGGTGCGTTCCTGCTCTTTTCAAAGCGGAGTAAAGGAATTTTACTGATTCTTCTCCTGCTCTCTATAGTAATGTTCCCTGCGTTGATGCCTCAAGTTGCACATGATCGCATTCAAAACACCTTTAGCGGCCATACAAGTATTCATGTTTTGGGGAAAGATATAGTTCTGGATGAATCAACACTTGCACGGTTCACGTCCTTCAAACGGTCTTTAGACCTCTGGGCTGAAAGACCGCTTCTGGGGCGTGGAGTACCCGGCGGCGGAGTCGTTTCTGACGTTCAGTATAGCCGGATATTAAGAGAAGTAGGCCTTGCAGGTTTTTTAGCATTCCTGTGGATCATCTGTGCTCTTTTTAAATCAGGGTTAAAAAGTTATACATGTCCTGACATTGACGATTTTGAGCGTGGTTTGAGCCTTGGGTTTCTTTGCGCCCTGTCAGGTATTTTAGTAATGGGGTGCGCCGCGGAAGTTTTCATTATTATCCGTATTATGGAACCATTCTGGTTTTTAGCGGCTATAGTGGTGGTATTGCCGGAGCTGAGAAAAAGAGACTACTTTACAGCAGAACCTGTCCCCTTGCACGGGATTTGAAATCAGGGATGATACTGTTATGCAGGGTGAGCACAGCACGATACATCGGACGATAAAGAAACTATGTATTTGCTGTGCAGCGGTAATCCTGACAGGTATCATTGAGATATACAGAAAAGTCAGGCCGGTTCCGGAGAGCGTATATTTTTGTTACAATCAATCCATTCACCACATTTATCATTCTCTATATATCGCTGTTGAATTATCAAATATACAAAATAAATACCCTGTTATTGTTTTCAGCACAAGCAAAGAAGCGTCTCATATCATTGAGGCAGAGTTATCATCAATCCCGAACAATGTTAAATTCGTAAAGATTTACCATCCAGGATACAGCAGGATCAATTTCAGCATAAACTGGTTTGTCTTTCTCTGTCGCATACGGATGCATAAACCAAAGGCGGTAATAGTCACAGATTATTATGATAATGTTTTCCGTCAGCTCTTACTAAAGTCTTTCTGGATCTTTGTTAACCACGGCCAGGAAAATAGAGAGTATGCCCATCCTCACCTAAAGGACTATGATTTGATGTGTGTGCCTGGACAGAGACAGGTGGAGCGGTTAGAGTCGAGGATCGGACCGCTTCATAACTATGTTGTAACCGGTTATCCCAAGTTTGACTACTTCAGATATCATGCTATTGAGGATCCCGGTTTATTTAAAGATTCCAAGCCGGTCATCATGTACAACCCTCACTTTGATGTTGCTCAGAGTTCATTCTATGACAAAGGCCTGGAATTACTCAAGGCATTATCAGCATGTGGCAAGTACAATATAATTTTCATGCCCCACCCTGATTTGTCAAGAACTGCACCTCACCTGGTTAAGGAAGCACTGAATATGTACAATGTAGCTTCTGTAATACGGCAGAAGATCAATCTTGAATATATGGCAGTAACTGATCTTTATATCGCGGATGTGAGCAGTTCGATATATGAATGGCTCTACTTTGACAGGCCCGCTGTTTTTTTTAATTCCAGGCAGGTGGATTGGAAGGCACAAAATCTGTACCCGGCATGGACTGTGGGTGCAGTAGTTGATGATATACCTGAAATGCTTGAAGTAATAGATCATTCGCTCTTGTTTCCCGGGGAGTTTCAGGATTTAAGAAGAGAGATGTTCATGAACTGTTTTTACTATCAGGAAGAACATGCTTCAAAAAATGCTGCAGATATCATACTGGATAAAACTGGTAAATGACTATGAAACTGCATAGTCATATCTTAAACGCCTCGAGATATTGAGAATATATTTGCCGGTTACACTATTCGCGGCCAGGCATGCAATGGGATCAGCATATTGTTGGATACTGCAGAAAACAGGACTCTATAATTTAGCGAGAACTGTATACCGAAAAATAATCAACCGTACTAATCCTCTTTACACCAGATGATAAAAAAAGATAGCTTTGCGTTTAAAAAAGAGATGGCCCAGGGAGTAAAATGGCTTGGTCTAAGCCAGATGCTGGGTTACGTACTCCAATTTATTGTATGGGTGATATTAGCGAGATTGCTTCCCCCTGAAAACTTCGGGGCTTTAAGTGTATCAATGGCTTTTTCTAATTTCGCTATTATGTTCAATGAGTTAGGGATGGGTACAGCTTTAATTCAGAAGACAGCATTAGAATACAGGCACAAAGTTACAACGTTCTGGACCTGTATTGCCATCGGAGCAATATTTTTGATCTTTGCATTGTCAACGTCTTCACTTATAGCATCCTTTTTCAAAAACCCCGCTATCGAGGTCCTTATCACTATCTTTGCGTTAAAGCTTTTAATAGATTCTTTTGGGACCCTGCAGGAGTCATTACTAAAGAGAGAATTGTCATTTAAGTCGTTGATGATAATTGAAAATATTTCCAGTCTGATATTCGGGTCTGTTGCAATAACCATGGTCTATAAAGGGTTTGGCATCAGTTCAATGGCCTGGGGATATCTTGCAAAGAGTGTATTGAAGGTTATTTTGCTATGGATTAGTTGTGATTTCAGGCCTTCGCTTGAATTTGATAAGGAAAGTTTCAGAGAGCTGTTCGATTACGGGAAAAATATTATGGGGTTTAAAATTATCAGTTATATCTCTGGTAATATTGATATCCTTTTAATAGGAAAGTTTTTAGGCGCTGCCTCTTTAGGATATTACACTCTGGCTCTGAATTTAGTAAATTTCCCGAGACAAAAACTGTCTTCAATAGTGTCCCAGGTGGCATTTCCGGCTCTATCAAAGATACAGGATCATCTTGATGAGGTCCGAAATGCGTACACAAAAATCATTCGCTATGCCACGGTTGTAAATTTTCCCCTTCTCGTTGGGTTGATGTTTACCGCTCCCTATTTTGTAAGTGCAGTTTATTCAGATAAATGGATAGGGATGGTTGTCCCGCTTCAAATATTATGCGTCTATGGAATAGGTTACTCAATAACCACCTTTGTCGGGATTATATTTAATTCCACGGGCCATCCCGAATATTCGTTCCGATTTTCTCTGATTACCCTGGCGGGAGTGGTTGCAGCCGTACTGGCCGGTTTGCCATATGGCCTGGAAGGAATTGCAGTATCATTATCGGTTTACTCAATTATTGTAAACATTTTGGGAAATGTCATAGTAGGACGCCTGATAAAAATGCCCTTTCTGTGTTATGTGAATGAGATGAAGCTTGCGGTTACAGGCACTTTATTTATGGCGGCCGGATTATTTGCACTTACAAAGTTCAAGGATAGTTCCTTGTTGATAGCGGATATTTGGTTTCTCTCTTTGATGATTATGTGCGGCACTGCAATTTACGTAACAGCGCTATTCTTTGCAAACAGGGATACGTTTATTGAAATGAAGAGTATCGTGAAGAACATGTTTGGCAGAAGCAGGGAGTATGAAAAATGCAGGATCTGAAAAATGAATAAAATGATTGTCGCCGCATTTAAAGAAATGGACCGCATGACTAACTATAAGGCAGGCAGTGTTATCAGGAAATTAACGAATACGAACACAAAGAGATACTGGAACAGAAAACTGGCTTCCGAGGGGGATTCGTGGCGGGATTTTCCTTACGAATATTTAGTGCAATTTTTACCTCAGGGATCTGGATTTTCCCTTTTAGACATAGGGTGCGCTCTGGGAGACGGATGCCTGCTCATGAAAAAGCACTTCCCTCACAGTACAATCAGCGGTGCTGATTTTAGTGAGTCAGGAATCAAAAAAGCCCGTCAGAGATCAGAGGAAATAAATTTTATTCTGATGGATGTTACCAGAGACGAGCCCCCTGATAAATATGACTACATAACTATCGTACATACACTGGAGCACTTTAACGACCCCTATCCAATTGTTGATAAATGTTTAAACTTTGTGAACAAGGCCGTAATAATTCAGGTGCCCTATGTAGAGCATTTCAGCGACCCTCATCTTTACAGCAGAGGTCAGCACAGATACCTGTTCAACGAAAAAACATTCTCAGAATATAACAACTCTGTCCTCTCGGTTACAGACGACCTTAACCCTGCGGGTTACAGATATATCGTGTATCAATTGCTGCCGTAATTATGAAAATTCTCAATATTTCGAATATGCCGATCTGGTTATGGGGCGAAGGAAAAGGTATCCCTTCGATATTTTTCCCTCAAAGGGAATTTGCTGCAAGAGGATATGAAGTACATTTTTTGTGCCCCTTAAAAGAGAAAGAGTCACGGTATTCATTGACTGAAGGCATTCATATTTATCGTTTTGATTTTCCTTTTAATTTCAGAAAAAGTATTTATTTTCAGACAGATTCCCTGTCCGGTAGAGTTAAGGCATCGATACTCAGTAATCTTAACTGGTTTTTTTTACAGATATATCTGCTTATCCACGGGCTGAAAAAAGGGATCAAAATAAAGCCAGATATTATTTATGCTCACAGCCTCACCTCTGTTTTCCCGGCATTCCTCGTGAGTACCGTATTAAAGACAAAACTTATAATAAGGGTCTACGGGACACGGCAGCTATACTGGAAGTGGGATGATGTGCTGTATCGTATAAAGGAATGTCGTGATTATCTTACCTTCAAAGTCCCGGCTGATTATTTTATATTTACAAATGACGGTAACAACGGTAATCTGCTTGCTGAAAAATTAGGTGTGCCTGAAAGGAAAATAAAAAACTGGAGGAATGGAGTAGACCGGGAATTTAATGAGGCAGTGCCTGAGGCAAAAAAGGAACTTTGTGATGCATTGAACATTAATCCAGCTTCAAAAATTATTGTGTCGAACAATAAACTGGAACAGATTGTCTCCGCACATGGCCTTTCATCTAAAATTTATTTTATGGGCATCGTAGACCGCCACGTGATAAAGAACATTTTGCACGCCTCTGATCTATTTGTGTTACTCAGCCGCTATCATAATTGCACCAATACAGTCTGGGAAGCAATGTCTTCCGGTTGCTGCATTGTTACGGTTGAAAATGATCAGATCAAGGAAGTATTGACTTCAGGTGAAAATACTGTTTTAGTTTCTCAGGAAAATATAGACCAACTACCTGAAATATTAGACACGCTTATGACCAATGATAGTCTTCGTCATGAGCTTGGCAAAAATGCCCGATTAAGAGCAGGGCAGGTTCTGGAGTCATGGCCAAAGAGGGTTGAAAAAGAAATTATGCTTCTCGAAAATATGGTTAATATACAGCCTCGAAATGCCGGACAGGAATTGAAGGTTAATAGTTAACAGCGTGAGACACGAGAGAATATTATTAGTAAATCCGCCCTATCCCGGCAGAAGGGTCAAATCTGTTTTTTGCGCCGGATTAGGATACATAGCCGAAATATTGGATCATTCGGGATTTGATTACGATGTGCTGGACATGAGCCTCGGTTACACATATCAGGACTTAAAAAGAAAAATAAATAAATTTTCCCCTCATTCTATTGGTGTGTCAGTAATGACGTATATGTATAAAAATACCTATGATTTAGTTAAAAGTATCAAAGAAGATTATCCTGACCTTGATATCATAGCAGGAGGACCGCATATTTCATTGTTTCGTGAGAAGGTGCTGCTGGACTGCCCCTCTATTGATTATGGGGTTGTGATGGAAGGTGAGCGAACCATAGTGAATCTTTGCAGAGGAGATTCCACGGATACGATAAAAGGGTTGATCTTTCGAAGAGGGGGATCGGTTGTTTATAACGGAGATCCTCTGTTTATCAAGGCGCTAGACACAATACCCTTTCCTAGATACAAAAAATTTGAATTGAGCAGGTCGATTGATAAAGATATTAATGCGCTACCGGTTGTATCTTCGAGAGGTTGTCCGTTTGATTGTATTTACTGTCCGGTTAAATGCTCCATAGGAAAGTCTTTCAGGACAAGAAGCCCCGGGAATATCATTGAAGAATTAACATACTGGTATGAAAGAGGGTTCAAGCGGTTCAGTTTTGCTGATGATAATTTTACCTTGATAAAAGACCGGGTATACACATTGTGCGATTTAATACAAAAGTCAAACCTGAAAGATCTGAAGTTAAGCTGTGACAATGGAATCAGGGCCGACAAGGTTAACAGAGATTTATTAAAGATCATGAAGGAAGCTGGGTTTTACAGAATAGCATTCGGGGTTGAAGCAGGAAATAACAAGGTTTTGAAGAGCTTAAAGAAAAAGGAAAGCATAGAGACCATCAAGAGCAGAATTCAGGAGTCATGCGATTTAGGCTATGATGTCGATTTATTTTTTCTCGCAGGCTCCCCTCACGAAACATGGCAGGATCTGCAGGATTCATTCAAAATAGTCTCTGATTATCCGATTGGAACGGCATACTTTTACAACATCATTCCGTTCCCCCATACTGAACTGTTTGACTGGGTAGAAAAAAACGGCAGGTTCCTGAAAAGTCCGGAGGAATATCTGAATGAATATCCGATCCTGGATGTTGATCCTCTGTTTGAAACTCCTGATATGCCTTATAAAGAAAGGAAAAAGGCGCTTAAGCATGCCTTTAAGGTAATGAGAAAAACAATGCGCAGAAGCTGGGCAAAAAGACTGATGAGGTACGGTATTTTCGGTGAATTTCTTGCATACATTTATACCAGTAAATTTATTCAGGATACAGTGCTGCGCAATAAAGTCCTGAGAAAAGTTATTTATAAAACAGCAAACATCTGTTTTTCTCATTCATAAGAGAGAATGTTGGTTTCAATAATTATTCCGTGTAAAAATGAAAGGTTTAATGTTCAGGGTCTGCTCGAAGACATATCCGGACAAACCGTGCCTTTTGATACCGAAGTCATAAGAATTAACAATGTCAGCCCTGTTGCAAAAGCCAGAAATAGAGGCGCAACTTCAGCAAAGGGTGATATCCTGATTTTTATTGATTGTGATATGCGCCTCGGAAATGAATCAGTGCTGCATAATTTAATTAAACCATTGCAGGAGGATAAAAGTATTGGCTCTGTCTGTCCTTCTATTCTTCTTCCTCCCAATGCCTCTACATTTCAGCATCGTTATGCAAGGGAAGTGCCGCATTGTGAAGTTCCTGAAGTTAACAATATTACAGATATTGCATTGGCAACTACCGCATGTTGGGCAATTGACAGGAAATTGTTTAACAGGCTTGGCGGGTTTAATGAACATATCATAAGGGGCGAAGACTCTGAACTTGCTGTCAGACTGATAAGCTCAGGACAGCGCATTGTCCTGGCTCCCAATACATGGTGTTATCATCCCGTGCCGGATAGTATGAGACAGCTTATAAAGATTAATTTTCGTAATGGAGTTGGTGTTTGCTCTGTAGATACATTTTATCCTCATTTAAATATAGACATACACCCCAAAGGAATAGTTGGTTATTCAGAAAGAAAAACTCTGTTTGAACGGGTGAGAAGATTTTTACTAAGCGCCTTTGAAGCTGTGATAAAAGGAAAAGTACTGCTATTACTGTCGAAAATATTTTATGCATCGGGATATTTTTTCGGAACTTTAAAATACAGGTTATCAAAGCATGCGCACTAAGAGGAAGTCTGAAGTGCATGAGATCAGGAAGTCGATGCTAGTACAGTACAACTCCAAATATAAGGACATTATGCACGGGCTAATTCTTGAAGACATGGAAAAAAACGAGTCTTGCTCAGTGCTGGACATCGGGTGCAGATGGGGTCATGACATACAAAAAATAGCCGGGGCGAATGAGCACGTTCACATTGCCGGTATTGATATTTCACTTGATGCCTTGAAGGGCGCAAAAACTCTTTTACAAAAGAATCAGAATGTATCTTTATTTCAGGCAAGGTTTGAGGGCCTTCCCTTTAAAGACAATTCATTTGACATCATTATATCCTCTGAAGTGATAGAGCACATAGAAAATGCAGACGATGTTCTCCGTGACATTTATCATATTTTAAAGAAAGACGGTATATTTATTGTTACAACTCCTTCGAGATTCAACTATATAACCCTGATCGGGAAAGCAGTCCCCTTAAAGTTCAAGAAATTCCTGAGAAGGCTTGTATATTATCTCCCGCAGGGAAATGAAGACATAAATCCCCACGAGTATGAATACACCCCGGGTGAGTTAACAGGGCTGTTTGAAAAAAACGGATTCAGAGTCGAAAGAATCTCCGGAGGAGTTTTACGGGTACCTGTGTGGCCTTTATTTGAGCGATTATCTTTTTTGCTTTTTATCTGGAAATGCCTTGACAGATTTATTGAGATGGTCCCCTGGGGTATTAATCTGAAGCATAATTTTGTTCTTGCCGCGAGAAAATAAATACGGTAAATGAAGCATATATTAATCACCAATCTGGCAGGGATAGGCGATGTACTTCTTTCTATCCCCGCCTTAAGAGCACTGCGCAACTTATATCCTCAGGCAGAGATTTCCATTCTCGTTCCTCCAAAAATAAAGGAAATTGTGGAACGGCTTTCATATATCGACAGGGTATTTACGTTTGAAATGGGCTATGGGGGAGGTGTCCCTATAAGAGGGCTTTATCATAATTTCGGAGTTTTGATGGCTCTGAGAAAAAAACATTATGATCTCTCCATTAATATGCGCACAATCGTATCAAAAAAAAGTGCGGGGAAGCTCAAATTCCTCCTGAATATTATTAATCCCGGCAAAACAGTTGGAAGAGATACGGAAGGCCGCGGTTCTTTTTTTGATGTAAGGCTTCCCGAAACAGACATAGGCCAGAAGCATGAAATGGAGTATGACATAGATACTGTTAAGTTACTGGGGGCAGAGGTTAATGATAAACGTATAGAAATTAATATTGATTCGAAAGATACCGGTACAGTTAACGGGATGTTAAAGAACCGGGGAATAGTCAATGATGTTATTCTTGTCGGTATTCACCCCGGAGGAATGCCGTCCCGAAGATGGGGGTTAGAGAATTTCGCTCAGGTTGTGAATGAACTTTCTCAAAAGGAAAATTGCAGGTTTGTCATAACCGGCGGCAAAGATGAAGTGAGTCTGGCCAAGAAACTTCAAGATGCCTGCAGTGGGAATATAATTAATCTGGCAGGAGAATTAAATACTTATGAACTATGTGCGCTTATAAAAAGATGCAGTCTGTATATTTCAAATGATACAGGACCCATGCACATTGCTGCTTTAATAAACACGCCGCTGATTGCCATTTTCGGCCCCGGGGACATAACCCGATTTGATCCGCGAAGGATTAGCGACAGGGCAGTGGTTTTACGTAAAGAGACACACTGTGCTCCATGCAATAATGCGGAGTGTGACTTAATGAAGTGCTTGCAATCCATTACACCCGAAGACGTTTATGCAGTGGTTATCAGACTTCTTCATGAAAGAACGGGACAGATGATGAGCGGGGTACACACATGATTGGGAAACTCTATTACTGGCTTCATCAAAGGATATCCAGACCGGATGAAAAAGGGGAATACTCTTCTGGTTACTGGCAGGATATGATCAGACAGAACGCGAAAGAGATGTGCAGGGAGCATAAGGGAAGACTGCTCGATGTCGGCTGCGGGGAAGGGCTCTTCCTTGCCCGGGCGGTTCAGGAGTTCCCTGACATGGAGTTTTGGGGAGTTGATGAATGGAGCGGTATTCTGGCGAGGGCTGAAAAGAGAGTAAAACCGTTAAAACCTGGCGTGACATTCATGGAGGCTGACGCATCCAGCCTGCCCTTTGATGATAATTATTTTGATACCGTGGTATGCGTGAACGTGTTTTTCAATATGGAGTCAATCGACAAAGTGAGGCAGTCCCTGCGGGAGATTGCCCGGGTCTGTAAATCGGGCGGAAGCGTTATTTTTGACTTTCGGAATTCACTAAACCCGCTGCTCGTTATGAAGTACAAATTCGCCGCATATTATGATGAAACAGTGAAGGACCTCCCCCTGAACTCGTATAGTCCCGGCAGTATCCGGACTATCCTGAATACCCTGGGATTTCGGATTGTGCAGGAAAGACCTCTCTCGTTCCCTATAAAGTTGCTTGCTCCGATATTCATGATAGAGGCGGTGAAAAAGTGATGAACAGGCGGTCCATTATCGGGCACGACATACATCTGTCTGACATCATTTCAGGCTCAAAGGGGTTTCTTGATGGAAGTGCGACAGAGAAGTTCCGGGAAATATTTTCTGCATTTATCAATTCAAAGCATGTTCATTTTACCAACTCTGGAATAACCGCGTTTTACCTTGCACTCAAGGCGCTTAAAAAGAAGTCCTCAAAGAGGGAAGTTATCCTTCCGGCTTATACCGCACCAAGTCTCGTTGTTGCAATTAAAAAAGCGGGCCTTGAACCCAGACTGTGCGACATATCATTGCGGGATTTTAATATGGATGTTCACGCAGTGGAAGAAATGATCACAGCAAATACTCTATGCATTGTTTGTGCTCACATGTTTGGCATACCCCTCAGTGAAGTAAAAAAAATAAAAGAAATGGCTCCTGAAGATGTATTTCTGATTGAAGATTGCGCACAGTCCATGGGATCAAGAATAGGCGGCAGCCTGACAGGGACTTTTGGCGACATTGGTATTTTCAGTTTTAACAGAGGAAAGAATTTACCAACCTATGGAGGAGGCGTGATTGTTACAGATGCCGATGGATTATCAGGTGATATTGAAAATTCTATTAATGGGCTGGGTGTGCCGGGCACGAGTGATCAGCTTTCTCTATTTATCAAGTTCATTGCACTATCGGCTGCTTTCAGGCCGTCTATTTATTCAATCCTCTGCCTCATTACACAAAAGTTCAGGGAAGACTCAGTCCCGACTGATTTTGAAATGGCAAAATACACGCCGGTGCAGGCCCAGATAGGGGCAGAACTCCTTCAGAGATTTGATGATTCAAGTGAAAGGAGATATAAAAATGGAATGACAATTCTGAAGGCACTGAATAATAAGGACGGAATCATCGTGCCCGGGATGGAGGTCAACGTAGAGCCTGCGTTTAATCGCTTTCCCGTAGTTGTTCAGGATATAAACCGCATGGAAAGAATTGAGGATGCATTAACCAGTGCTGGCATTGAAAATTCCAGAATGTATTTAAAACCACTGCACCACATTTTTGATTTGGGATATAAAGAAACTGATTTCCCGAATGCATCGATTTTTGCCAATGGTCTCATTGCACTGCCGGTACATCCCCTGGTGAAGGATGATGAATTAAATATTATAGCGGAGGCTATAACAGAAACAAAATGACAGGTTTCAGGTAGTTGTGAATAGATAGATGAGAGTTTTATCATGTCGTGGAGAAATCTAAAAAGAATTCAAGGAAAGGTGCTCAGGCAGCCCCGTTACGCTGCATATGTTGCGTCAAAAAGGGCAGCAGCATATTACTCCTATTATGCCCGGAGCGGCAAAGCAAGTTACCCTGAGGCATTAACACTTTTTCTGACACATCGCTGCAACCTGCGATGCAGGATGTGCGGGCAGTGGGGAGACAGCGGGGTAACGAAGGATAAAACCAGTCAGACCATACCACCGGATATGCCGATAGTAGAGCTGAAAAAGCTTATTGATGATGCTGCTTTTTTTAAACCAAACATCACCCTCTTTGGCGGCGAACCGTTGTTGCATCGTCACGCAATGGAGCTGATAGGTTATATAAAAAAGAGGGGCCTCCATTGTTTGATGATAACAAACGGTTCCATGCTGAGCAAAAGAGCCGATGATCTCGTTGTTAAGGGGTTGGATGAGTTGAATGTTTCCATTGACGGCGGCAGGGAACTGCACGACAGGATACGGGGCGTGCCCGGTCTGTTCGGGAAGATAATCAGCGGCCTTAAAGAGGTTAAAGAGGCAAAAAAAAGGAAAAGGGTAACAACGCCGTTGATCAACCTGCAATGCACAATTAACACATATAATTACAATCATCTGGAGCAGATGCTTGAAGTAGCTGAAGAAGCCGGGGCAGACTCTCTTACGTTTCATAACCTTATTTTTGTCAGTAAGGATATGCTGGATAAGCAGCAGGAATTTGACGAATTACTCAACTGTTCTTCCGAAAACTGGAAAGGGTTCAATTTCGAGCCCTCCATTGATCCAGATGTGTTACATGAGAAAATGCAGGAAATTATGACTGGGCCTCATAAATTTGCCATCGATTTCTATCCTCTATTTTCTCACTCGGAGTTGACTGATTATTATCTGAATTCATTTGCCCTGTCCGAAAAAAAGCACAAGCGCTGTATAAGTCCGTGGATGACAGCCTATGTATTTCCCGACGGAGAGCTTAGGCCCTGCCTGAATTATGACTATTCCTTTGGAAATGTGAAAACCAGCACCTTATCCCAACTGTGGAACAGTGAACAGGCTGTTCATTTCCGGAGAACCCTCAAGGAGAACAGAGCATTTCCCTTATGCGGGAGATGCACTGAATTGTATCGATATTAGTCATGTAAGTCATAGGACCACTATGAAGAAAATCAAAATAGCCCAAATCATTACCCGCTTAGACTGGGGAGGCCCCCCGGATATCATAAGGTCGATTTGCACATCCCTGGATCCGGACACTTTTGATGTCACGTTAATAACCGGCAGGACAGACCATCCGTCCGAAAATACCATACGTTTTTTCAGGGAGTTTAAAGACAGGATCATTACTATTCCACAGCTTCAGAGGGACATTCATCCACTGCATGACATAATTGCTTTCATCAGGCTCTGTTTGCTTTTGAGAAGAAAAAAATATGATATCGTGCATACTCACACAGCAAAAGCAGGTGCTCTTGGAAGACTGGCTGCATACCTGGCCGGAGCCAGGGTAATTCATACCTCTCATGGCCACAACTTCTACGGTTACTTCGGGCCGGCAAAGAGCAGGCTTGTTGTGATGGTGGAAAGACTGCTTACGCATTTTACGGACAGAATAACCGCTTTAACAGAACTGGAAAAAGGCGATCTGAAGTCCTATGGTGTTGCCCATTCCGCCAAAGTCGTGGTCGTCAACAGCGGCATTGAACTGGAGGGATACAGACAGGCTGACGCAAATATAAATGAGAAAAGGAATGAACTGAATCTTAAAAATGATTCCATGCTTGTGGGTATGATTGGAAGATTAGAAACGGTAAAGGGACCGGAATATTTCATCGAGGCAGTTCCTCAGGTTATGGAGAAATTCCCGGAGGCTGAATTTCTTATTGTCGGAGAGGGGTCCCTGAAACATTCTCTAGAGTCGCGCTGCAGGGAATTGAACATATCTGACAGGGTCACATTTACAGGATGGAGGGAAGACATCCCTGAACTTTTAAAAATTCTTGATGTCGTTGTCCTTCCGTCACTGAATGAGGCTGTCGGCAGGATATTGATAGAAGCGGGGGCCTCCGGTAAACCGGTGGTGGCTGCGAAAGTTGGCGGGATCCCTGAAGTAGTCAGGGATGGTGAAACCGGCCTGCTCTTTCCGCCAATGGATATTGACGCTCTGGCGAAAGCCTTGTCATCACTGCTGGAAAATGAGAAAAAGAAGCAGGAGATGGGAGAAGCTGCAAAAATGTGGGTAGATGACAAGTTCAGTGCCAACAGAATGGTATCGAAATTTGGTTCACTCTATAAAGAAGTGGGCAGGCAGAGCAGCGGAGATTTTAATGCCTCACTAAAGGTCTCAGCTAATAATGTCGATAATACCTATAGTTAGCTAATGAGGAGATAGTGTAAATGATTCTGTCTGTACATCAGCCTCAGTATATTCCATGGATCGGTTTTTTCGACAAGATAGTGAGAAGCGACTGCTTTGTGATCCTTGACAGGGTGCAGTATAAGGAGAGGGAGTATGTGAACAGAAACAGAATCAGAACAAATGATGGCTGGAAATGGCTGACGGTTCCGGTAATATCGAGGGGTCTGAGAAGACAAAAGATAGGCGATACAAGGATTGACAACAGCAATGGCTGGCGGAAAAAACATTGCAACAGTTTGAAATCATGGTACAGTAGAGCTCCTTTTTTCGATACCTATTTCTCTTTTTTTGAAAATGTGTATTTGCAGCAATGGGATAAACTCCAGGACCTGAATATATATATAATTCGATATATGCTGCAAGAGCTGCAAATAGAGACCCCGGTATATTTTGAATCAGACTTGGGAGTCAGTACAACTAAAACAGATCGGATTATCGATATATGCAGGAAGCTCAAAGCGGATATTTACCTGTCTGGAGCAGGGGGAAAAGATTATCTGGAGGAAGAGAAATTTCCAGAGGCAACCATAAGTCTGGAGTATCAGAAATTTACTCACCCTGAATATCAGCAGCAGCACATGAAAAAAGGAAGCGATTTCCTTCCGTATATGTCGAGTTTAGATCTACTGTTTAATGAAGGCGGCAAGAGTAAAAAGATCCTGAAAGGATAAAGAAACAATGGTATATCAGAGAAATGGAAAGAATATCCTGGCTATAGGCGCACATCCGGATGATATTGAATTCGGCTGCGGCGGAACATTGTTGAAATGCGCTAGACAGGGATATAAAATATTTCTCCTCGTACTTACTGAGGGTAGTGTGGGCGGTGAGCCCACTATCAGGCAAAGGGAACAGGAAAAATCAGGAAAGTTGATGGGAGCGGAGCAGGTTTTCTGGGGCAACTTCCCTGATACTGAAGTGCCGAACAGCAAATCGGTTATTACTGTTATTGAAAATGTTATAAATGAAATTAGGCCTAACACAGTCATGTTCAACTATTACGATGATACGCACCAGGACCACAGGATTGCGGCAGAAGCATGCATCTCTGCAACGAGGTATATACAGGAAGTGTTATTCTTTGAGGTGCCCTCAAGCAGGAATTTTGAGCCTGATGTATTTGTAGATATTAATGATGTATTGAACAATAAATTAAAACTCCTGGAAGCTCACGCATCTCAAATTGACCGGACCAAGGTAGAGAATCTTACGATCCTGGAGAGCGCCACGTCGTGTGCTAATTTCCGGGGTTACCAGGGACGGGTCAAGTATGCAGAAGGGTTTAAGGCCGTGCGTATATTAAAATCTATTTAATATCTGATTATTTCAATGTATATTGTTACTTCATTTATTATTGTTTTTCTCTCTGTCCCACTCATCAGGAAACTTGCAGTAGATCACCAGATACTTGACTTTCCTGACAGGAGAAAGCCTCATAAGAATGCTGTGCCGCTTTTGGGCGGAGTAGCAATTTATGCAGGAGTAGTGTCCGGTCTGATTCTCGATCCAGCATCGTTTCATCTATTTTCGGGTTTATTACTGGGCGGAACATTAATTTTAATAGTTGGCATCATTGATGATATTTACGGTTTGTCCTCCCGAATCAGGCTGATAGTACAACTCATTGCAGCGTTTGCAATAATCGGTTTCGGTTCCCGTATAGATTTTTTACCAAACACACTCTTTGGTAATGCCGGAGAAGTTATATTAACACTCATATGGATTATCGGTATTACGAATGCTGTAAATTATCTGGATGGACTGGACGGTTTAGCAGTGGGAACAACAGCTATCAGTGCGACCTTTTTTGCGATTATCGGATATTTCACTGGTCAGCATGAGATCTGTACAGTAAGCTGGATACTAACCGTGGTCTGTGTGGCTTATATCCCGTATAACGTGAAGCGCAATAAAATATTTTTAGGTGATGCAGGAAGCACATTTATAGGTTTTACCCTGGCCAGCATAGCAGTGATAGGTAATTGGGCCAGTGATAATGTCATCAGATTAAGCGTGCCCATTCTGATTCTGGGGGTTCCCATATTTGATATGGTCTTTACGACAATCATGAGAATAAAAGAAGGGAAAGTCCACTCCATTTCCGAGTGGATCAACTATACGGGGAAGGACCATTTTCATCACAGGTTAATTGATTTAGGCTTACGCACACGAGGCTCTGTACTATTCATCTATTTCATCACAGCGGCTTTAGGGATTAGCGCAGTACTAATAAGTCGCACGGAAGATACTATCATAGGAATTAT
The DNA here is from genome assembly GCA_947259645.1 of Thermodesulfovibrionia bacterium. Classification (GTDB taxonomy): domain Bacteria; phylum Nitrospirota; class Thermodesulfovibrionia; order UBA6902; family UBA6902; genus Glo-13. The sequence goes on from CAMYND010000046.1 coordinate 24,606, forward strand.
GGCAATTTTCCAGGGAATCATCATTTTTGGAGCGATAGGTGTGCTCATGATTGTTGGAGCAAAGCGTAGAAGTGGATGGGATCCTGCAGAATAAAATACAATCTGTTTTTTCTCCATAATGATAAAAAAAACATAGTTTCTTTCATGGTTCTTCTTCAGCGACCTCAACCGTACAGATGAGCCATTATTGAGCCAGAGCCGTGTCCGCTTGGCTGTTTTTGGGGAACTTTCAAGCCATCCTGTCTCCAACCCCTCTCACGTAATTCTATCTCCATATCTTCAGACAATTTGTCTACTCTAGCTGCATCCCTCACCATTTATTTCATCATACATTCCTGAAAAATAACTAAAATCGTTTCACCCGGTGAAACGGAAGAGGGATTCTCTTTAAGGGCAAGGGCTGTTGTCTCGTTTTTCATGAACTGAAGATTCCTCTCTCAGCTCTATTGCTTTTCAGGAAATTGGATATTACCTGAATATTCCTCCCACACGGCTTATGCCTCCCACCCAACCAGTCAGTTAGTTGCACTGGGTCTCTTCCCATTAAAGCCCCACTTATGTTTATTAAGTTAATCGAGCAAAGGATGATATACTTTTATTAACAATAATTATCTTGCATTAATCAGAAATGTATACTATAAATTGAGAAACTTCTGAAAAGAGATTTATCTGACATGAATGATAGTGGAAAGAAAAGAGTCGTCATTGAAAACGTGAGACCGCAGATAGAGGGCGGCCGGTTTCCTATAAAGCGGGCTGTTGGCGAGAAAGTAGTGGTTACTGCTGATCTGTTCTCAGACGGACATGACACTGTTTCCGCGAGGCTGCTTTTTAAGGGGCCTCATGATGCAGACTGGAAAGAATCACCTTTGACATATATTGAAAATGATCTTTGGTCAGCTGAATTCAGAGTAATGGATTTAGGGACATATCAATACACCGTTGAAGGCTGGGTTGATCATTTCAGGACATGGCAGAAGGATTTAAGAAAGAAATTTGATGCTGGACAGAATGTAAAGGTGGAACTGCAGATTGGTCTGGGCTATATTGAAAAGGCGATTATAAAGGCGGGCAAGGATGACAAAAATAAACTGGGAACTATTATTGAAGAAATAAAGGGGAATGGTCCGGAGCTCGCGGTGCTCACAGCGGTTGATAAGGACCTTGGGGAATTAATTGAAAAATATAGAGATCCGTCATCTGCCAGTCGTTATCAAAAAGAACTGCTCGTTGTAGCTGACCAGAAGAAAGCGGTCTTCAGCTCCTGGTACGAACGGTTTCCACGCTCCTGTGCTTCGGAACCGGGGAAACACGGAACATTTAAAGACTGTGAAGCGCTTCTTCCGGAAATTGAGCGAATGGGTTTTGATGTGCTCTACCTCCCGCCGATCCATCCCATAGGGAGAACAAAGCGTAAGGGGAAAAACAACAATCCGCTCTGCGAAGAAGGCGATGTGGGAAGCCCCTGGGCTATTGGCGCCGAAGAAGGCGGGCATAAAGCTGTGCTTCCTGCACTCGGTACTCTGGATGATTTCAGGGATCTGGTCGAGCGGGCCAGAGACTATGGAATAGACATCGCAATGGACATTGCCTTTCAGTGCTCTCCGGACCATCCTTATGTAAAAGAACATCCGGAATGGTTCACCTGGCGGCCTGACGGGACTGTACAGTTTGCTGAAAATCCACCAAAGAAGTATGAAGATATAATTCCCATAAACTTTGAGAGCGACCAGTGGCAAGATCTCTGGGAAGAATTAAAGAGTGTGTTTCTCTTCTGGATTGAAAAGGGAGTGCGCATTTTCAGGATAGACAATCCGCACACAAAGTCCTTTGCTTTCTGGGAGTGGGTCATCAATGAAATAAAGCAGGACTATCCTGAAACGATCTTTCTCTCAGAGGCCTTTACCCGGCCAAAAGTTATGTACAGACTTGCAAAGCTGGGGTTTAGCCAGTCCTATACATATTTCACCTGGAGAAATACAAAGCAAGAGTTTATGGAATATATGAAGGAACTTGTCAGGACTGATGTCCGGGAATTCCTGCGGCCCAACTTCTGGACGAACACTCCTGATATCCTCCCTGAACATCTCCAGTATGGCGGGAGGCCGGCGTACATGATGCGTCTTGTCCTGGCAGCAACACTCTCTTCAAATTATGGTATATACGGCCCTGCCTTTGAGCTCTTTGTACAGGACGCAATAGAGGGGAAAGAGGAATATCTCTATTCTGAAAAGTATGAGCTCAAACACTGGGACTGGGATAAAGAGGGGAACCTTAAGGATTTTATTGCGAGGATCAATAACATACGAAAAGAAAACCCGGCACTTCAGGATACGTGGAATGTCCAGTTCTATGAAGTAGATAATGACTATCTTATGTGTTACGGAAAGACCAGTGATGACTTATCCAACATTATCATTGTCGCGGTGAATCTTGATCCCTATCATTCACAGGGAGGATGGGTGAATATTCCTATCGCAGAACTGGGAGTTGATCCGCACCAGCCGTATCTGGTGCATGACCTGCTGAGTGATGACAAATTTATCTGGCACGGCGAAAAGAATTTTATCCAACTCGATCCCGCTGTTGTTCCGGCCCAGATATTCAGGGTCAGGAAGAGGTTAAAGAGAGAAATGGACTTTGACTATTTTCTGTAATTCGCGGTTTGTCTTTCAACTATGGGTTTAGCATGAACAGTAAGGTGCTTTACGGATGACGCTCGTACGAAGTACAACCCGTTATGTGGCGGCACTCGCGTTTCTTTGGTGGGTGCTTGGCGGCACTGAGCCTGCGTCGTGGGCTGTCGGCCTGCCGGTCATGGTTTTGGCGACGGCGCTCAGCATGGCCATAGCTCCTTCCCGACCCTGGAAATGGCGTTTGCGCGTTATACCAGCATTTGCGTGGTTCTTTCTGAAGGAGTCCCTTCGTGGCGGAATTGATGTTGCCCGCCGTGCCTATAGCGTGCATATGTCGCTGCAGCCGGCGATGCTTAACTATCCTCTGCATCTGCCAGATGGTCCGGCTCGTGTGTTCTTGCTCAACGTCCTGAGTCTGCGTCCGGGTACGCTGAGCGCTGATATCCGCGAAAACACGATCACCATCCACACAATCGATACCTCTTTGCCGGTTGAGCAGGAGTTGCGTGAACTGGAAAAATCCGTCGGCTCTTTATTCGCTGTTGACTTGAAGCCGGAGCAGGAGACTGGAAATGAATAAGCTCTACCTGTTTGCCGCGCTGTTCCTTCTGGTAAATATCATTGCAGGGCTGTTTCGAGTCCTGCGCGGGCCTACCTCGATCGATCGGATGCTGGCAGCGCAGCTTTTTGGCACAACCGGAGTAGCTATTATCGTTCTGCTGGCCGAGGCATTAGCAATACCTGAACTGCACGACGTAGGGTTAGTATTCGCCCTTCTGTCCGCGATCAGCACTGTAGCTTTTGTAAAGATGAGCTATGCTCAAAAGGAGGGGAGTGATGTTTCTGATTGAGGCCCTGGGGGTGCTGCTGGTTCTGGCGGGCATGCCGTTCTTTCTTGCCGGGACCCTTGGACTGCTGCGTTTCCCGGATGTCTACACGCGGCTGCACGCTCTTACTAAAGCGGACAATCTCGGGCTTGGCCTGGTGGTACTGGGCCTGGCATTACAGGCATCCTCCTGGCAGGCTGCGGCAAAACTGCTGCTTATCTGGGTGCTCGTACTGCTGGCAAGTGCGACTGCCTGTCACATCGTGGCTCGCTCTGCACTTCATCGGGGACTAAAGCCCTGGAACAGGAAAGAGCAATGATCGAATTCGCGATGGATATTACTTTGGTAATTAGTCTGTTATGGCTTGCCTGGCTGTTGCTGGCGGCGCAGGACATGTTTAAAGCTATTATATTGTTTATCATATTTGGCCTGTTCATGGCGCTGGTTTGGGCCCGGCTGAATGCACCGGATGTGGCGCTGGCGGAAGCGGCAATCGGGTCTGGACTGAGCGGGGCATTGCTGCTGGCATCGCTGCGCCGATCCGGAGAGTCCGGCGCCGGCAATGAGCAGCGTGCAGGCGGGCTAGAACCGGGCAGCGGCATCACGCCCGGGAGTGCCACATTAAACATCACTCACCGATTGCTGACGGTACTTATCATAGGACTGGCCGGGACATTGGTTTGGGCTGCATGGGTGATGCCACCACAGCATTCAGGGCTAACGGAACAGGTTACGGCGCGTATGCAGCGCAGTGGCGTGAGTAACCCGGTGACCGCTGTGCTGCTTAACTTCCGTGGATATGATACGCTGCTCGAGATCGGTGTTCTGCTCCTGGCTTTGATTTGCGTCCGTTCCCTCGGTGCGCTGCCCCAGTTCCTGACGCTGCGCCCGCCGGGAATGGTGTTGATGGCGTTTACCCGCCTGCTTGTGCCATTCATGGTGCTGGTTGCAGGCTATCTGTTGTGGGCGGGAGCCCATGCACCCGGCGGCGCCTTTCAGGGTGGAGCTGTGTTGGCTGCTGCCGGGGTGCTGTTGCTTCTTGCGGACATAGGGCTGCTGCAGTCCTGTCCCGAGAGGCTCTTGCGAGCACTGGCCGCTCTGGGATTTACAGTTTTTCTGCTCGTGGCAAGCATGATGCTGCAGGCAAGCGGACAGATATTGAATTATACACCTGCGCGCGCCGGTGCGTGGATATTGCTTATCGAATCAGCAGCGCTGATCTCTATCGCTTTGATACTGGTGCTGCTTTTCTCCGGCGGCCGATTTGAAAAGGGACGTGTTCCTGCCCAGGAGAGGGACCCGGTTCAATGAGCAATGCTCACCTCTATATGCTCGGAGGCGTATGCCTGTTCACGCTTGGAACCTATGCCCTGCTGACGAAAACGCAGCTGCTGCGTAAGATCCTTGCTGCCAATGTAATGGGCAGCGGGGTGTTCCTGGTGCTTATTGCCGGGGCCTACCGGTCTCCGTCTGGTCTGCCTGATCCTGTACCCCATGCGATGGTGCTTACCGGCATCGTTGTTGCTATTAGCATGACTGCGTTGGCGTTAGTGCTGCTTGGGCGCATGGTGCCGGGCAGCCGAAAAGGCGATAAAGAGTGAGTCTTATACTTACTGTTCCCTGGATGGCATGGTCAATATTGCTGCCATTGGGCGGTGCGGTGGCCACGTTCCTGTCGCGCCGGTATGCGTCCCGGCTTACCCTGTTGTTCGGGATGGCAACTGCGGTCTGTGTCGGGGCACTGGGCTGGCAGTTAGCGCTCAAAGGGCCCCAGCGTCACCATATCGGCGGCTGGCAAGTGCCGGTGGGGATCGATCTTTATGCTGACGGGCTGGCAGTCCTCATGCTGGCGGTAACTGCGCTGGTCGGCCTGCTGATCAGCTTTTACGCTACAGCATACTTTCCGAAGGCCGGTCAGGAAGAGACGGGTGATCAGAACGTTGCTTCGAGTGTCTATTTCTGGCCGCTGTGGCTGTTTCTCTGGGGCGCGCTCAACGCACTGTTTCTCTCGGCTGACCTGTTCAACATATATGTGACATTAGAGCTGCTGGGCCTCTCTGCCGTTGCTCTGTCAGGCCTCAGCGGTAAGGCTGAGGCATTATCGGCGGCAATGCGGTATCTATTCGTTAGTATGATCGGTTCGTTGAGTTACCTGCTGGGAGTTGCCCTGCTCTACAACATGTACGGAGTGCTTGACCTGGGATTGCTGGCTTCTGAGGTCCGGCCGGGACCAACAAGTCAGGCGGCGCTGGCTCTGATAACCGTCGGACTCGCACTCAAGACAGCGCTGTTTCCGTTCCACTTCTGGTTGCCGCCGGCCCATGCCAATGCTCCGGCGCCGGTCAGTGCTTTGCTCTCAGCGCTGGTCGTCAAAGCATCATTCTACCTGCTGCTTCGGTTGTGGCTAGGCGTTTTTCCGACAGTGATCAATACCACTGCGGTCGATCTGCTCGGGTTTCTGGGAGCACTCGCTATCATATGGGGTTCGATTCAGGCCTTTCGTCAGCGCAGGCTAAAGCTGCTGGTGGCCTATTCCACAGTCGCACAACTGGGCTATCTTTTTCTTGTCTTTCCGCTCGTGCTGCGCGGCGGAGACTTCACCGCCTGGGGCGGCAGCGCCTATTTAGCCGTGTCACATGCCTTTGCCAAGGCTTCGATATTTCTCGCGTCAGGCATCATCATGCATGTCGCCGGTCACGATCGCATCGACGAACTTGCCGGTATCGGTCAGAGGCTGCCGGTTACTATGTTCGCGCTGGCCCTGGCCGGGGTGAGTCTGCTGGGGCTGCCGCCGAGCGGAGGGTTTATCGCCAAGTGGATGCTGCTGAATGCCGCTTTAATCACCGGGCAGTGGTGGCTTGTGGCGGTGATCATCCTCGGCGGTCTGCTTGCGGCAGGTTACGTGTTCCGTATGCTGGCCCACTCTTTCACGCCTGCGACCTGGATCAGCTTCGAACAACCCGTGGCACGAAGAATGGAATGGAGCGCCTTTGCCCTGGCTGCAGTAGCTATTGCTCTGGGCCTGGTGGCGGAGCCTCCGCTGACGCTGCTGCAAAGCAGCACGTCATTTGCGGGGCCGGGACTGCGGGAGATGATTCCATGAACGAGAACTCCTGGATGCCGCTGTTTATCCTGCTAAGCTCCCTTGTGCCGGGTCTGATCATTTTTACTCTCAGCGAAAAGCAGCGTGCGCTTCGCACCACGCTGAACATGGCCGGCGCCACGATCAAGCTTCTGTTGATCGGTGTATTAATCTGGGGTGTGTTGAATGGGAACGTGTACGAGACGCGTATTCCGCTGCTTCCGGATATGTATCTGGAGCTGCATGCTGATGCCTTGTCAGTGCTTTTCGCAGGGCTCTCCACGGTGCTCTGGTTTCTGACCACTATCTATGCCATTGGCTACCTGGAGGGCTCCTCGAACCGCAGTCGTTTCTTCGGGTTTTTCAGCCTTTGCGTTACCGCCACTATCGGCATCTCAATGGCCGGCAACATGATTACGTTTCTGATGTTCTATGAGCTGCTCACACTTACTACCTATCCGCTCGTGGTGCATCGCGGAACATCACAGGCTCTGCGAGCCGGTAATATCTATCTTGCATTTACCGTGTCCGGTGGGGCACTACTGCTGCTGGCAGTGGCCTGGCTGCGTACCATCGCCGGTCCGCTGCATTTTACCGAGACCGGGCTGTTGTCCGTCTACGGCCAGGATTACCGCATCGAGTTAATTACCATCTTTGCCATGATGATCATCGGGCTCGGGGTTAAGGCGGCACTGGTGCCTTTGCACGCATGGCTGCCTAAAGCGATGGTAGCACCGGCGCCTGTGAGCGCTCTGCTGCATGCCGTGGCAGTTGTCAAGGCTGGTGCATTTGGCATTGTGCGTGTAGTTTACGATGTCTACGGGGTCAACTTCGCGCTTGAGCTCGGTGTGCTGTATCCATTGGCGCTGATGGCCGCTCTGACGATCATCTACGGTTCTCTGCAGGCTCTGGTTCAGAACGACCTCAAACGACTGCTGGCATACTCCACAGTCAGTCAGGTTTCATACATCGCGCTCGGCACCGCCATTGCCGGTCCAGTGGCCACCATAGGCGGGCTGGTACATCTGGTGCATCAGGGACTCATGAAAATTACTCTGTTTTTCTGTGCCGGAAATTTTGCGGAGACACTTGGCATACACAAGGTCAGTGAGATGAATGGACTGGGCCGGCGCATGCCCTGGACCATGGCAGCGTTCAGTCTGGGGGCGCTCGGAATGATCGGGGTTCCTCCGTTGGCAGGGTTCATAAGTAAGTGGTATCTGGGCTCAGGGGCAATGGTCAACGGACAACTATGGGTCGTTGTTGTGCTGGTGCTCAGCACAGTGCTCAACGCTGCTTATTTTCTGCCTGTTCTTTATCGTGCCTGGTTTTTACCACAGGAGGGCCCCTGGCCTGAAGAGCACAGTCAGCTTCACGGCAGTCGTCTTGAGACGCACTGGATGCTGCTCATTCCGCCTTTGGTAACTGCAGCACTAACTCTTGGTGTGGGACTGTTTGCCAATTCCAGTATCAGTCCGCTCGGGTGGGTACGTCTGATCACCTTCCGGGAGTACGGGCTGTGACAGCATATGCGCCAGAATTTGTCCCGGCATTGCTGATCATACTGTCTGTATGCCTGCCGCTGCTGCTTGCCTCGGCTCTTCTGATGCCTGCCTGGCGCAGTGCAGTTATCCGCGTTAGTCCCTTGGCTTCGCTGCCGGGGCTGCTTTGCTCTCTGGCGGTGCCGAACGGGTCGATGATTGACGTGCCCTGGCTTTTGCTGAAGAGCCGCTTCGGTCTGGATGAGGCGGCCTCGGCACTGTTGTTTTCCACTGCACTGATCTGGTGGGTCGCCGGTGTCTCGGCACGGCAGACTGCTCGCAGGGACTCTCTGGATACCCAGTTTTTCGCTTTTTTTCTCCTGGCTATGTCCGGCAACTTCGGGCTGGTGCTGGCACAAGATGCCTTGAGTTTTTATCTGTTCTTTGCACTGATGAGTTTAGCTACCTATGGATTGATAGTACATCGCCGCGACGAGGGTGCGCTGTGGGCAGGGCGGGTGTACATCTGCCTGGTGGTGTTCGGCGAGGTCGCCCTGTTCGCTGCCATGGTGATGCTTCCCGGGACCGTTGATTCGCCTGACCTCGTCCTTGACGGAAAGACCAGCGACCTGGCGATTGCCCTGGTCCTGGTTGCATTCGGGGTAAAAGCGGGCTTGCTGCCCGTACATGTTTCGCTGCCGCTGATCTATCGGGCAGGGCCGACTTCAGCGGGAATAGCCCTGGCCGGGGCGATGCTCAATGCCGGCCTGCTTGGCTGGCTCCGGTTTTTGCCGCTCGGCCAGGAACAGCTGATGGGTTGGGGCGAAATCTGTCTGTTGGCGGGCCTTTTCGCCGCATTTTACGGGGTGGCGGTGGGACTTACACAGCGAAATCCCAGGGTGCTGCTGGCGTATTCAAGTATCAGCCAGATGGGTCTGATGATAATCATTATCAGCGCGGGTTTTATATCGCCGGATACCTGGCCTCTGGCGCAGGCTGCGGTCCTGGTCTATGCGGCCCATCATTCTCTGGCCAAGGGTGCGCTGTTCTACGGTATTGGCCTGAGCGAGCAGGGCACGACAGCAGGGCATCGTCTGTGGAAATTCGGATTGCTTCTGCCAGCGTTGTCTCTCGGCGGATTGCCGCTGACCAGCGGTGCCGTCGCAAAGATGGCGCTAAAATCCACTGTTCATACCTTTCCTCCCGGGCTGCAAATCTGGCTTGAGTTTCTGCTTCCGCTTGCAGCAGTGGCTACTACTTTGCTCATGATACGTTATCTGAGCCTGGTCTGGTCGCATGACCGGCAGCCCGAACAGAAGAGCAGCATACCCTGGTCATGGATAGTGATGTTGCTGACAATGACGCTCTTCATATGGTTCTGGCCGCTTGCCGACGGGTCTGCGAGCGCCTCGCTGGAACCGGGCATGCTTTGGAATGCCCTATGGCCGGTCGTTCTCGCCGCATCAATGTGGCGTGCCCTGCACGGCTTTGGCTGGAATAGAGTGATGGAGGTTCCTGCGGGCGACCTGCTGGTGCCGGTAGTACGTATCTGGCACCGGTTGCTTGACCTCGTGCCGAAATTTCGGGCACCGGATTACACTACAGCTCCACGCACGTTAAGGCGGGGTCTTCGCCGCCTGGATCCTCTTTGGGATAAGCTGGAACAGGGAATGGCGGACTGGATCTTTGTGGGAATCAGTTATCTGGCTCTTGTATTGGTCCTGTTCATACTGTTTATGTAAATGACTGTTCTGGCAATAGTCCTGTATATTTTCACATTATCTCACTGCAATTCTCACCTCGGCTGAGTGTTCCTGACGGTCATCAACAAGAGGAATAACATTATCAGGCTGCTTAACGCCATCTACTGTCACACTCGTTTCTCCGGTTTCACCGCGGGATTGCAGTACGGTGATATGATAGACGGTTTCCCTATACCGGTAATGAACTTTGAAGGACTCCCAATCTTCATGCAAGCATGGATCGAAATGCAGTTTGTCAACTTCAAGCCTTAGTCCCAGGAGGGATTCAATGATAAGCCGGTACATCCAGCCGGCCGATCCTGTGTACCACGTCCATCCACCGCGGCCGGTGTGCGGTGAGACCGCGTAGACGTCGGCTGCAACTACGTACGGTTCTACTTTGTAGATTTCGATTTCCTCTGGAGATCCCCCATGGTTTAGCGGATTGATTATTGAAAGCAGTTCCCACGCGCGACGGCTGTCGCCTAATTTTGCAAACGCCATCACTGTCCAGATTGCAGCATGCGTGTACTGTCCGCCATTTTCCCGGACTCCGGGGACGTATCCCTTTATATACCCTGGATTTAAATCGGATTTATCAAACGGCGGGTCCAGGAGCTGGATCAGCCTGTGATCACGTCGAACAAGTCGTTTATCCAACTCCGCCATAGCCATAGCTGTTCGTATTTCATCTCCGGCGCCTGAGAGAACAGACCAGCTTTGCGCAACAGCATCAATCTGACACTCAAGATTACCTGCCGAACCAAGCGGCGTGCCATCATCGAAGAAAGCACGGAGATACCATTTGCCGTCCCAGCCATGCTGATAGTCGTGCGATCTCAGTGAAGCGCATGAGTACGTCATAAAGGAAGAACCCCAGCCAGACACTTTCGCCTTTGCCGTGCTCACCAACCAGATTCATGCCGTCGTTCCAATCACCCGAGCCGATGAGCGGCAGGCCATGCTCTCCCATACTCAGACCCTTCATGATAGCCTGCACACAATGATCGTACAAACATGCTGACTGCTCAGAATGGATGGGAAGATCATAATACGAATCCTCATCCATGTTCACCTCACGACCTTCGATAAAGCGGATCGTTTCATCCAATACTCCGGTGTCTCCGGTGTTGAGAACGTAGGTGGAGACGACGAACGGCAGCCAGAGGAGATCATCTGAACAGTGAGTTCGCACACCCCTGCCCGATGGAGGATGCCACCAATGCTGAACATCACCCTCCTTGAATTGACGGGCTGCGCCCAGCAGCAGATGCTCACGCACGAGGCCGGGTTCTGCGTGGATGAGCGCCATCACATCCTGCAATTGATCACGGAAACCGAAGGCTCCTCCTGACTGGTAGTATCCGCTGCGCGCCCACATCCGGCATGCGAGAGTCTGGTATAAAAGCCATCCATTGGCCAGGAAATTGACAGACTGGTCGGGTGTTTCCACCTGTACTGCGCCAAGCGTATGGTTCCAGTATTGCCACACAGCGTCGAGTGCGCTGTGAGCATCAACGGACCCACGGAAACGCTGCGCTATGTTGCCGGCGTCATCGGCATTGCGTCCCGCACCGAGCCTGAAGACAATCTCGCGTTCTTCGCCCGCAGCCAGATCGAATGCGATCTGGATAGCGGCGCAGGGATCAAGTGCAGCTCCCAGTCTGCCGGAGAGCTGCAAGCGGGACAAAGCAGCAGGATTCTGAAGTGTGCCGTTACGACCAAGGAACTCTGTCCTGTCTCCGGTGACCGAGCGATTAATATCGTCTGCATCAAAGAAGGCAACATGTTCGCTGAATTCAGTATTAAAAGAATTTCGTGCGAACAGGGCACCGCTTTTTGGGTCAAGTTCTGTAATCACGTGCATTGCTGTTTTTGGCCGTATATCACCCAGGACCCATTCCACGTAACCTGTAGCAGAGAGTCTACGCGATCTGCCAGACTCGTTTCGTACCTTTATCACCGTAAATTTGACCGGTGCGTCTATAGCCACATAAACCCATACCTCTGAGCGGATACCGCGTTCCGTATGTTCAAAGACGCTGTAGCCAAATCCATGTCTGGTAATATAAGGGGTCGCTCCGCGAGCGGGAAGTGGTGTGGGAGACCAGAAATGCCCCCGCTCTTCATCACGAAGATAGAATGCTTCCCCGCTCACGTCACTTACCGGATCGTTATACCATGGGGTCAGGCGGAACTCATGGGCATTCTCCCTCCAGGTATAGCCAGTCCCGCTCTCTGAAATTACCGTCCCGAAGTAAGAATTTGCCAGCACATTTACCCACGGAGCCTGAGTTACTTGTCCGTGGGAGGTTGTAATGACGTATTCGCGTCCGTCCGGAGTGAAGCCGCCCAGTCCGTTAAAGAAGGACAGATCGTGGCGCGGCTGCGCAGTGGCAGTAGTGGGCCCGGAGCTGCCACTGCGCGTCGGGACAAGGGGAGGTACTGATAGCTTCACCGTACTCCGGCGGTTGATCTGGTCTGCCAGCGTTCCGCTGCTGTCGGTGAGAATGATGCGGGCAACCGTTTGGAACAGAATGCGGTCCTCGCTGGATATCTGATCTACAGACCTGACGAAAATACCGCCGGGTCGATCAGTCAATTTGGCATCGGCGCCTGCGGCAATGAGCGCCATGATCTGGTCGTGCAGAAGCTGCCGGTACCCGGCGTGATCTTCATTCCAGATCACGAGGTCCACCGCCAGTCCTTTGAGACGCCAGTATGAATGGGCCTGTACAAGCTGGCGCACCAGGTTGATATTGGCAATGTTTTCGATCTGCAGCAGTACAATCGGTAAATCGCCGGAAATGGCGTAACCCCAGAGGCCGGATTGTCCCTGACGGTTCTTGAAGAGGACACCCGGGTCGGCCCGCAGGGAGGAATTGGCATAGAGAATCGAGCCGGCAAGACGCCCGTAGAGCTGCGCGTCGGCCTCTGAGACATTGAACTGCCGCAGAAGCACCTGGCCATGTGTCCATGCCAGATCAAAAACGCGGTCTGCGAAATGACGGTCCTGGTATTTCTGAACAAGGCTTAAGGCTGCATTTCTGGTTTCACCGATGCCTGATACAATATTTATCGTTATTGTTTCTTCCGGATCCAGTGTTATCCGGTGCCGGATGGCAACGATCGGATCGAGCACGGAGCCCTCGTTGCCCGAAAGCGCCCCCGTATAAATACCGGATGTTCCGCTTATTGCCCGCGGATCAGCGACTGTATTTCCGCGGCCGATGAACTGCATGCGGTCTGTCTCATAGGAGACTTCCCCTGTCTCCCCCCCATGCACGACCATCAGGTGAAACATCCAGGGGCACTGATCGTCCCGGGAGCGGGGGCGTCGTGTACAGAGGATAGCCTGCTGGTGACTGATGATCTCGGTCTGAACAAAAAGATTACTGAATGTCGGATGCAGTTCGTCAGCGGCAGACGGTGCAAGGACCACTTCCGCATAACTTGTAACATCAATCGCTCTGCGTGCCCGTCCCCGGTTAATAATGCGGACCCTGCGTACTTCAACATTATCTTCGGGTGAAACAGCGATCTCGCTATGTGTGTCATAGTTGTGTTCCCGGATGCGAAACTCAGCTTTAGCCTCTGAGAAAATAGCTTCGTAATTACTCGATTGTTTGAGTGTCGGCTGATAAGCGGTAGACCATATTTCCCCGCTCTCCACATCATGGAGATAACAGAACGTTCCCCAGTTGTCGCGACTGCTGTCTTCACGCCAGCGTGTCACCGCCAGGTCCTTCCAGCGGCTGTAACCGCCGCCCGCAGTCGTGACCATTACGTGATATCTGCCGTTGGACAACAACTGTACTTCAGGTACCGGTGTATCAGGGCTGCTGAAAACGCGCACCGGGGTCTCCAGGCCGCTCGATACCGCCTGTATGTCAGAGAGTTCGGAAGTGTGCGAATAGAACGCCGTGGCCTCAGGCACCCGTTCCTGCAGCAGCAGCGTGGTCGCCTGGAAAACCGGGTCTGCTTCAAAACGTTTCTGCATAGGACGGTCCAGGAGCAGATAAGCAAGAGCGAGGAGGCTCATGCCCTGGTGGTGCGCCATAAAGGAACGGACCACTGAACTCGACTGCCCGCGTGGTTGACGTGAAGGCGTGTAGTCGATCGCCTCATAGAAACCGTACTTCCCCTCAAACCCTTCACCGGCGAGACGCTGCAGATTCATGCACGCTTCTTCGGGCGCAACCATCAGCGCCAGCACAGAGGCATAGGGCGCAATGACCAGGTCCTCGGCAAGTCCTCGTTTGAGACCCAGGCCCGGAACGCCGAATGCGCGGTACTGGTAGTTGTAATGAGCGTCGATCATATTGTAGCCCGATTCAGAAATTCCCCAGGGTACGCCGCGCTGCTTGCCATACTCGATCTGCCTTTTTACCGCTGCCCTGCAGGTCTGGTCGAGAAGAGTATGTTCATATGTCGGCATTATCAAAAGCGGCATGAGATATTCGAACATTGATCCGCTCCACGAAAGGAGAACAGGCTCTCCGCCGGCAGCAGTCAGAAGGCGGCCCAGGGCAAACCAGCTTTCCTGCGGCAGTTGTCCCTGCGCAATCGCCACGAAACTGCTCAATCGAGCTTCCGAAGCCAGCAGATCGTAATAACTAGGGTCTCTCCTGAGCTCACCGACATTGTACCCGATAGACAGCAGATGACGTGTGCGATCATACAGGAAATCATATTCCATAAATGCAAGTTCACCGGTATGCACTGCAAGATCTTCAATAGCCGCGATTCTTGACAAGGCACGCTGGCGCGCTTCTGAGATGGAGGGTTTCTTACCCTGAGGCCCTGTATCAAGATGTGCCAGTTCCCGGAGTGTCGGAATGGCATCGATATCAGAAAAGTCCTTTAGACTGTCAGTCGCCGGCAGCTGAAATATCCATGGAGTGAGAGAAGCCAACTCATCGAGAGCAGCCCTGCATTGTCCGGCAAAGGCACGGGCCCACCAGTTCGTTGTGCTGTCAGCAGAGGTATTGATGCTGTTGATCAGCCTTTCGGCGGACATTGCCAGCTGATCAAGGGCCGTCATCGCTGCTCTAAGCGTAGCCGGTGGAGCATTATACACGGACTTCATGTCCTTCTGAAGCTGAACAAGCCCGGACGGAACAGTTTTCCCAGTCATGTCTACGAGAATTTGTAGTGTATCGTTCAGCCCGTAAAACAGCTCATCTCCAAAGACCTTCTGATCAGGAAGCGCCAGAAGACCCGTCCGCAATGTCATAAGGCTGGCTGCGAGGTTTCCGCTGTCCACCGATGAAATGTAGACGGGCTGAAGCGGTTTCAGAGACTGCGTGTCATACCAGTTGTAGAAGTGCCCCCTGTGCCGTTCCATGCCTTTCATCGTGCGAAGTGTATTGTCCGTGCGCTCGATGAGTTGTCCGGCAGAAATATAACCGAAGTCGTATGCAGACAAGTTCGCGAGAAGTGCCAGTCCTATGTTAGTCGGCGACGTTCGGTGAGCAACTGCGGCGCGATGATACTCCTGATAATTATCAGGTGGCAGCCAATGATCTTCCGGTCCGACGAAGGTCTCGAAAAATGCCCATGTCTTTCGGGAAATTTTTCTAAGAAAGATTTGCTGCTCCCCTGTCAGCCTTGCCCGTCTGCGGGTGAGCGGCCGGCTGAGCCAGTATGCAAGAACAGGGGAAGACAACCAGAGACAGAGCACAGGCGCAGCCGCATATAAAGCGGCAGGGTTCGAAATAATGAGGAAAGTCCCGGCAGCCAGGGCAACAAGAGGCGCAGCCCACATTGTCCGGCAGAAAGCTGCGAAATCCAGGGCATTGCTATTGTTGCGGTTCTGGCCGCTGTGAGGACTCCACTCCAAAAGACGTTTATGTGTGATCAACATTCTCCCTGTTGAACGCAGAATCGCATCCATTGAGAAGAATGCCTCGTAGGGCAGACATGCAAAAGTGAATGCCGCCTGTGCGAATTTTCTCCGTATAGAACGCGCAGCGGCAGTGAGGTGCTGACCCCAAAGAACATCATCTGGCTTCTGAAGCAGGTCCATTATGGAAACAATCAAAGAAGGAATAAATATGATCCCGAGCGCCGACAAGGTCCAGAACCATGCAGGCTGCAGGACCGTCCAGCCCATAAGAATCAGAAGTGTTAATGCCGAAGGTTCGAGACTGCGACGCAGGTTGTCGAAGATCTTCCACCGGGACAGCAGAGAGAGAGGGTTTTTTTGATAGCGTGTCTCAAGGCCAGGCACACCCGGCAGCAGCCATCGAATAATCTGCCAGTCCCCGCGGATCCATCGGTGTCGCCGGTTTACGTCCTCGATGTAGGAGGATGGATATTCTTCATATAACTGTACATCGCTCAACAGGCCAGCCCGCGCATAGCACCCTTCGATAAGATCGTGGCTGAGCATAAGGTTCTCGGGGAGCCGTCCTTTCAGAGCCCGCTCAAATGCGGCAATGTCATAGATACCCTTACCGATAAAAGAGCCTTCCCGGAAGAGGTCCTGGTAAATATCAGAGACGACGCGCGTATAGGGATCAATCCCCGGTTCACTGCCGCACATCCTCGCATATCGCGACAGTTCCGTGCCGGGCAGACTTACTGCCAGGCGCGGCTGAAGAATGCTGTACCCGGCAACAACCTGCTGCCTTTCTTCGTTGTATTGCGGACGATTCAGCGGGTGTGCCATTGCTTCCACGAACTGCCGCGCTGAATCGCGCGGCAGTTGCGTATCGGTGTCAAGGGTGACCAGATACTTCACATCAGATAAAATCTCAGTTTCTCCGACTATCAGAGAAAATCGCTCTTTTGAACTACCTTGTGCACCGGCATGTAAAAAGGAAATTAACTCCGCTATTTTTCCCCGCTTGCGCTCGTACCCCATCCAGACCCGCTCCCGGGGATTCCACAAGCGCGGACGATGGAAAAGGAAAAACGTATTGCCTTTTGCACACCTGTACTTTTTATTCAACTCTTCGGTCCTAGTCCGGGCAAGCTGCAGCAGCCCTTCGTCCTCCGGCAGTGTTTCTTCATCTCCATCCCGAAAATCAGTTAACAGGGCGAAGTGCAGGTTTTCGTCCCGGTTTGCGAGGAACCTGACTTCAAGCGCTCCGATCAGGTCCTCAATGTTCTGAGAGCTTGTGAGAAGGGTCGGGACCACGGCCAGAGTGCGCTGATCCGACGGGATACCTTTGGAGAAGTCCATTCGAGGCAGTGGACGGGGAGAAACAATCAACATAGTCATCCAGTTCACCAGTGCCACGGCCAGGTGGCTTGTGCTCAGCAGAAAGAGGATACTAAATAGCGCGAGTTGCCAATCGTGCATTCCACCAGCATACGCCTTAGCCGTCAAGCTCCCGGTAAAAGTAAATGTAATCAGCATGATCGGGCCCAGATAGAGGAACAAAGGAAAACGTGAGATAAATGTTAGAAAGGCATTAAAGACAGATAATCGCACTTCCACCGCCTGCTCAAGCTGCGGCAGTCCCTTGTCTGTCAGGTAAAAGCCCACATGTGTTGAGCGATTATCAAAACATACATTATTGTCCTTAGAGGGTGCGTTTTCACGGGCAAGCCGGACAGCTTCGGCTGCCACTTCGCTTTCGGACATCCGGCTGTTCTTAGCGATCTTCTCTACAATGTGGCGGTAACGGTCACGCGTAGAAAAATCCATATTGACGTATACCCCGCCGGGGTCCTCACAAAGGATCCGTTCAACGGAGCTCATTTTTTCGACGAACTCTCGCCAGTCCGTTGCACCCAGAAAACGGAGACTTCCAATGCTGTTGCTTATGGAGACCTGGTCAGCGGCCTGCTGCTGGTTTTCCGTCTGCACCAGTTGCTCAACCGTTTGGCCGTATTCGGAGAGTCGCTGCTCGATCCAGGTAATCGGAAGTGCAAGAGCAGGACCCTGTCCCTTCAGCCTGCGCACAAGTTCCGCAACAAAGGAACTTTCCATTGGCGGGCCTGACCGCGCCATGTCCGCGATTACCAAAATCAGGCTTTTCGGGTCCTTCTCAGCAGTCTCTGTCATCAGGTCTGCCCAAAAACCAGCGCTGTTCCGCTTGACAGAGTCATCGGCGATCCGGGCTGCAACGCGCCGGAGATTCTCAATCAGCGCAAGGCGCAGCATAATGGGAATCGCCCATAATTCGCCCAGATTCAGCACAGTGACTGTCTGGTAGGCCGCTACAAAGCTGTTGAGATTTTCCGGGTCCACCCGTCCGTCGCCGTGTGAAATCGTCTCCAATGCAATGTCATATACACGAGGAAGGCCGGCTGATGGACCATACAGAAGCCTGGGCAGTTCGCGGCTGTAACCTTTTGGCAAATGTCTTCTGGCCATGCGAATCTGCTCTTCAATCAGATAGAAGTTGTCAAGCAGCCATTCCCCTGCCGGAGTAATCCTGCGGTCTGCCTTGACCGCCTCTGTGATTTGGTGGCGGGTATTAAGCAGGATGCTTTCGTTCTCAGCGAGCCGTGTCAGGAGCTGCTCCGGGGCATGGGCCGGGCTCAACTTATGTAAGCCCGCGAGGATCTTGCCATGCTGCTCCATCCGATAGGCGCTGAATAACTCAGCTCGAAGCGGCGGCTCACCCCTGACGTACTCTATTGTTTTGCTGTTTCCGCTGAGGCTTTTCCGCATACGGGATAGGATTTTAATACTACTTCTGCTGTTTAACTTCAAGTTTAAGGCCTCCTTTTGAGATGCCACGCCTAAATAAATAATCAGCAATCATGGCGGTGTAAGCTTATCCCTCCATGGTAGGCGGCATTCATGCTGCAGTATATCATTATATCATGCATAGGAGTGACGGAGAGCTGCAATTAACAATCAAGGAATGGTGAATTTCTTTATATTTCGTGAATCATCATTCGGCAATCGCTATTCGTTATTCATTTGTGAGAATGTTCTATGATATACTGTTTTCTGAAGAAGAGCGTTACTTAACACTTCATTATTTTCAATGGAGAACGCGGAACTGAAGGAATTCAAATTAAGGGGATATCATGAAAAAAAGAATAATCATACTCGCAGCCATACTAGGTGTCCTTTTCGGTTGTACATCATATAAGAAACAATACGTGGGTTTCCGGCCTGCGGAAGACTATCTAAACAGGCAGATTGTGAACAATTTGACGATTGGTGCGGAGGCATATGCTGACAAACAGTCAGCAAAAGAGGCCTTTGGCTTTAACATTAAGGGCACAGGGCTTCTGCCTGTTCAGGTAGTAATGAATAATCAGGGCACCAGGACGTTTGAAATCAATGCCTCTCAGACGTTTCTAAGAGATCAGAACGATCATTTATGGGCGATTATTACCAATAAGGCCGCTGTTGAGCGCATTGACCAGGCTACTCAGACTGGCGCTATTGGCAAGGGAGCCGGCAAGGGAGCCATGTTGGGAGCGGCAGGTGGAGCTATTCTTGGTGCTGCAATCGGTGTAGTATCCGGCAATAATGTCCTGGAAGCAGCAGGTAAGGGCGCAGCAGTCGGCGGTGCCGGAGGAGCGGTATATGGCGGGGCCAAAGGCGGAACCGACTCGGGAAAACGCTGGGCTATATCTGACGACATAAAGGAAAAGGGGCTTGAAGGAAAGATGATCCCACCTCAGGCGCTGGCAAATGGATTTCTCTTCTTCCCGGCTGAAGCCAAGACCGCCAAGGAATTGAGACTTCAGCTTCGAGAAAAAGAAACAGGCCAGATTCATACGCTGATATTGCCTTTTTGATATCATAACTATCTCAAATATCGCTTCACCAGATTCAGGAGTTATTACAGAGCGTCATAACTAATCCTCTGCCCTGTTAGCATGCAGGATTTGCTGCGAATTATAACCTGAACTGAATGGAAACTCTCTTCGACCTGAGCAGCCCGGCTGAATCTTTTAAGTGATATAATTTTCATGTGAATAAATCCATTGCTTTCTGTTTATGAAATCGATAAAATCGAACAGAAGATATACCAGGAACTCAGATCTGATTAAAGTTCATGCGGTCTCATTACTATGGATCAGAAAGGTTAACTGAATGCCGAAAAAAGAATCTTTTTTTGAAGACGACCCGTTGTGGTATAAAGACGCAATAATATACGAACTGCATGTCAAGACCTTCTTTGACAGCAGCGGAAGCGGCATTGGTGATTTCAGGGGCCTTATACAATTGCAGACTATTATAATGTTAATCCCCGGTACGGGACCCTTCGGGACTTTAAGGACTTTCTGCGTGAGGCCCATAAACGGGGGATACGCGTAATAACCGAACTTGTCCTCAACCATACATCGGACCAGCATGTCTGGTTCCAGAAGTCACGCCGCGCAAAGCCGGGATCAGCATTACGCAACTATTATGTATGGAACGATACTCCTGAAAAGTACGAGGATGCACGGATCATATTCAAGGACTTCGAGCCATCAAACTGGTCATGGGATCCTGTAGCAAAACAGTACTTCTGGCACCGGTTTTTTTCTCATCAGCCTGATCTGAACTTTGATAGTCCCAGCCTTCAAAAAGCGATCATGAAGGTTCTTGACTTCTGGTTTGAACTCGGAATAGACGGCGTGCGTCTTGATGCAATACCTTATTTATATGAGAGAGAAGGGACAAACTGCGAGAACCTTCCCGAGACCTATGCGTTTTTGAAAAAGTTGAGAAAATATCTTGACAGCAGGTATAAGAACAAAATGTTCCTTGCGGAAGCGAACCAGTGGCCAGAGGATGCAGTTGCTTATCTGGGTAAGGGAGACATATGCCATATGGCCTTTCATTTTCCTATCATGCCGCGGATGTTTATGGCCCTGCAGATGGCGGACCGTTTTCCCATAGTTGATATTCTTGATCAGACCCCTGCTATTCCGGAGGACTGTCAATGGGCAATGTTTCTGAGAAATCATGATGAACTGACCTTGGAGATGGTCACCGATGAAGAGCGGGACTATATGTACAATATTTATGCGAAAGATGCTGTGGCGCGTATCAATCTTGGGATCCGGAGGCGCCTGGCTCCTCTTCTTGGGAATAACAGAAAGAAAATTGAGTTAATGAATGTTCTACTTTTTTCCCTGCCCGGAAGCCCTGTCATTTACTACGGTGATGAGATCGGGATGGGGGACAACTACTACCTCGGAGACCGGAACGGTGTGAGAACGCCCATGCAGTGGAGTGCTGACCGCAACGCGGGATTCTCACGTGTAAACCCTCAAAAGCTCTATCTCCCCGTAATCATTGACCCGGGGTACCATTATGAGGCTGTGAATGTTGAAAACCAGCAGACGAGTTCAGCGTCACTTCTGTGGTGGATGAAACAGGCAATTGCTATTCGCAAACGGTTTAAAGCATTCAGCAGGGGTAGTCTTGAATTTCTACATCCTGATAATCCCAAAATTCTGGCTTTTATCAGGCACTATGATGATGAGACGCTCCTTGTTGTGACAAACCTGTCCAAATATGTACAGACAGCGGAACTTGATCTCACAAAATACGCGGGGTACTTTCCGGAAGAGGTCTTGAGCCACAATAAGTTTTCTCATATAAAGGAAACCCCCTACACGCTTACTTTCGCTCCATATGGTTATTATGTTTTTGAACTGAAAGAAGAAACGTCTGTTCCTGATGACTCCGGCACGTTGCAGGAGCTTCATGTCAGTGGACGCTGGGACAGCATATTTCAGGGAAAGGCTTTGGAGAGGCTTGAGCAGAAAATATTGCCCTCGTATCTGAAAAAGCAAAGGTGGTTTGGAGGTAAGGCCCGGACGATACGGAGACTGATAATTGAGGACAGGATTCCTGATAAAGAAAAGGCAACTACATCATTCTTTCTCCTGATAAAGGTAAATTATAATGAAGGACTGCCAGATACGTATGTCCTCCCGCTATCCTTTGCCTCACATGGTGAAATAGGCAGGCCTGCAGAGGAATTTATGGCAGACGGGCCGGCTGTACAGCTTGATGAAGACTGGATGAAGATAAATATCAAGAAGATTCTTGGAGACCGATCACAGGCAGTTGTATCACGACTTTTTGTAGACGGCAATGAAGGATTCCTCTTTGAAAGCATCTATAATTCTGACTGGAGAGAGAGTCTTCTCGAGAGGATAAGCCGGAGGAAGAGAATGAAAGGGCGGGCAGGACAGATCATATCCTATCCGGGAACAGTGTTCAGAAAAGCACTTGGCGAGAGGAGCCTGCCTATTGATTCAACTGTGATCAAAGCAGAACAGAGCAATACATCCATTCAGTATGACAATTCATTTTATTTCAAACTTTACAGGCGTACTGCAGAAGGAATGAACCCTGATATGGAAATTATACGTTTTCTTACCGCAAAAACAAAATTTACCCACATTTCCTCCTTTGCGGGAGCCCTGGAATACCGGGCAAAAGGAACCGGTTCCTGCGTGCTCGGCATGTTGCAGGAATTTGTTCCGAATCAGGGCGACGCCTGGATGTACGCGCTGGATGCAGTGAAACGATACTTTGATCGGCTGCTTTCAAAGAGGCACAATATCAGTGCTGATACATTGGCGATCTCTCTCTTTGACATTGAGTCATCAGAAATGGAGCCGCAGGTTGAGGAGCTGGTGGGAGGGGTGAATCTTGAATTTTCCCGGCTGCTCGGGCAGAGAACAGCTGAACTCCACCTGGCACTGGCGTCTGTGGACGATGATCCTGATTTTTCCCCTGAGCCATTTTCTCTTCTCTACCAGCGATCCCTCTACCAATCCTTCCGCAGTCTCACAAGAAAGGTGTTTCAACCATTTGGAGGAAGCCTGAAGAGACTCCCTGAGAACATAAGAGATGAAGCTAAGAGCATATACGGGGCAGAGACAATCATTCTGAAGCATTTTGAAAAAATTCTGAAGAAAAAAATATCTGTTACAAAAACTCGAATTCACGGAGATTATCATCTCGGGCAGGTCCTCTACACAGGGAAAGATTTTATTATCATTGATTTTGAGGGAGAGCCGGCCCGGTCTCTGACTGAGAGAAAGATAAAACGATCCCCCCTTGTGGATATTGCGGGTATGCTCAGATCATTTCATTACGCTGTTCATTGTGAATATTTCAATCATGTTTTGTTGCGACCTGAGGACGCCGCTGTGCTGCAGCAATGGCTTGATCTCTGGTATACGTGCACCGGGAAAGCCTTTCTGTCAGCATACAGATTAACAGCAGGAACTTCACCATTTATTCCGAAAGACCCGGATGAATTTCAGACCCTGATTGAGGTATTTATGCTTGAGAAAGCGGTCTATGAGCTGGGATATGAAATGAACAATCGGCCGGACTGGTTAGTCATTCCTATCAAAGGCATACAGGGTATACTTGGAACGCCCGGGCAGGATGGCGGAATGAAAGGACTATCAGAGTGAGTAAGTTCAGTGTCCTGCATTCAGTAAGTCGATTCACCGATTACGACATCTTTCTTTTTAAGGAAGGTGCCCATCATTCTCTTTATGAGAAAATGGGGTCACACATTATGGAAGTTGATGGTAGTGAGGGTACATACTTTGCTGTCTGGGCCCCCAATGCGGAGAGGGTGTCCGTAATTGGTGATTTTAATCAGTGGAATGCAGACACTCATTTCCTTAAAAAGAGGGAGGATGGTTCAGGCATCTTTGAGGGATTCATTCCGGGTATCGGCCACGGCTCATTATACAAATACCATATCAGATCAAGATTCAAGGGTTATAGAGCGGACAAAGGTGACCCCTTTGCCTTCTCCTGGCAAATGCCTCCTGATACAAGCTCTGTTGTGTGGGATTTATCGTATACGTGGAATGATTCCGAATGGGCAAAGACCCGTAACGTGAAAAATGCCCTTGATGCGCCGATGTCTGTGTATGAGGTCCATCTCGGTTCCTGGCGGAGGGATCCGGATGATCCCAAGCGGCTTCTTTCCTATCGTGAAGTGGCCCCCCTCCTGGCTGATTACCTGATTGATATGGGATTCACGCATGTTGAATTTATGCCGGTAACGGAACACCCATTTTACGGATCCTGGGGATATCAGTGCACAGGGTATTTTGCGCCGACAAGCCGCTACGGCACGCCGCAGGACTTTATGTACCTGATCGACTATCTTCACCAAAAAGGAAAAGGAGTGATACTTGACTGGGTGCCGTCACATTTTCCGGATGATGTGCACGGCCTTGTGTTTTTTGACGGCACGTATCTCTACGAACATGCGGACCGTAAAAAAGGGTACCATCCAGAATGGAAAAGCTACATATTCAATTGCGGACGGAATGAGGTCCGCAATTTTTTATTAAACAGTGCCCTTTTCTGGCTCGGACAGTATCATGTTGACGGTCTCAGGGTCGATGCGGTAGCCTCCATGCTCTATCTTGACTATGGCCGGAAACACGGAGAATGGATTCCGAATGAGTACGGGGGAAAAGAGAATATTGAGGCAATCAGCTTCCTCAGAAAACTGAATGAAGTGATATATGAAAAGTACCCGGACGTGCAAACCATAGCAGAGGAGTCAACCTCATGGCCCATGGTTTCAAGACCCACGCACCTTGGCGGACTGGGTTTCGGCATGAAATGGAACATGGGATGGATGCATGACACGCTGGAGTATTTTTCAAAGGACCCTGTTTACCGTAAACATAATCATAACAAGATTACGTTCAGTCTGGTGTATGCCTTCCATGAAAACTTCATGCTCTCACTTTCACATGATGAAGTTGTCTATGGAAAGAAATCACTCATCGGGAAAATGCCCGGTGACGACTGGCAGAAATTTGCAAATCTCAGGCTCCTGTTCGGGTATATGTACTGTCATCCCGGAAAGAAACTGATCTTTATGGGGGGTGAAATCGGACAACCGAAGGAGTGGTCCCACGAGGAGGGCCTCCACTGGAAGCTTATGAAAGATCCCCGCCATTTCGAGCTGCGGCGCTGGGTGAGGGACTTGAACCTGTTTCTCTC
>CAMYND010000047.1 GCA_947259645.1 Thermodesulfovibrionia bacterium
CGATAGGCCTGCACTCCTATGTACCACTTTGTTGCGCCACTGTTGGTCAGCGTACATACTTCGGGCGTTACACCTCCGTTAAAAGGTCGGCAGTCATAGCTAGAGCCGGTTGGTTTTGCTCCTGCCTTGACATAAAGATCCTGATCATCTGTAAGATTTGTTAAGGTTGCCTCAAGCTCCGTATCCGTTGCCAGGGCATTTATATAGTAATATCGCCATGCACCCTGCAGCAGTGATCCTGACTGCGATACTCCTGATTGCATTGGTATCGCATCATCCTGGCAATCGATAAAAAAGTTCTGCGTGTCATTCGGTAATTCACCATTGCTCGCCTCAACGGTTACTTCATATGTGTTCTGATCAGGACATGACCACTGTATTAGTCCAGAAACCGGATCGATTGTCATTCCGAGCGGAGCGAGGAGCAGCCCGTATCCCGGGGCCGGCATACCTGTTGCATTTACATCATAACTGTATGGCTCTCCAGCCATCCCTGATGTTACCGGTACTGACGTTATCGTCGGAGCACCTGTAACCGGGCTGCTTAATGTTGCAGTGACAGTATAATTTCCTGATCTATATCCTTGTACGCCTATGTACCACCTTGTCGCACCACTGTTGGTGAGCATACACGTTTCAGATGTTGCCCCTCCGGTAAAAGGTCTGCAGTCATAGTCAGTTAAGGTAGGCTTCGAACCTGCTTTGACATAAAGATCCTGATCCGCTGTAAGATCTGTCAGGATCGCTTCTATCGCAGTGTCAGTTGACAGACTTACAATATAATAGTATCTCCATTCTCCCTGCTGCAGTGATCCAGATTGAGGTACTCCTGTTTGAAGCAATATCGAGTCCTCCTGACAATAAATGGTATAATTCTGTGTTGCATTGGGGAGGACCCCATTGCTTGCCTCAACGGCCACCTGATAATTATTGTCATCAGGACATGCCCAGTTTATTACTCCAGAAACTGGATCAATCGTCATTCCTGCTGGTGCTGTCAACAAAGTATATCCAGGCAGGGGGCTACCCGTTGCATTTACATCATAGCTGTATGGCTCCCCAGCCATCTCTGATGTTACCGGCACTGACGTTATTGCAGGAGCTTGCGGGACCGTGCTGATTAATGTTGCAGTGACGCTATAATTACCCTTCCTATATGTATGCAGTTCAGCACCAATCCCATCACCGTCAATATCCGCATCTACTCCATTTATGTTATTACCACCCTTAAAGGGATGTGATTTCCAGGCCGCTTTCATTTCCTGGCCATAGGCATCTTCCAAAACAGCATAACTTGAGCCTACACCATTAAAAAACATTACACTGACATAAAACCCCCTGTCTCTTGCTTGACTTATTCTATTTTGGAGGCGAGTCAAATAAACAGGATTAACAATATCAAGATCATATTTCGGCATTCCATCATAAGCAATTCCAGGGCCTGTGCGTGCCCAAATACCCGGTTTTCCCCACACACCATTATCCAAATCATATTCAGTTTCAAATGCCCATAATCTAATAAAATTATGATTAAAGGACTCTAAATAATCCAAGAAACTTGCATAATTAAAATCTGGATACTGATCTGTTCTCCAATCTTGCACGTTTGACCAGGTATGTGAGCCTGTAAGATAAATTGCTTTGCCAGAAGCATCAGTAAAGTATCGGGGATTGGTTTGACTGACTGTTAATACACTATTGATCTGTGCATATGCAACAGTACAATTAAGTAATAATAAAAATAAACTTACAATGGATAGTGATTTAATTTTACCTTTTATAAACATGATATTTGATATAATGTATACAAATAAGCTCAGTATAGACATACACGCCATATGTCAATTGTCTTTATACCTGGTTCTTATGAAATGTAAGTTCGAAGCAAGAATCGAATGGGATAGTGAGTTTCTTAGTTTACTACCTAAGTTTAAGCCTATGGCGTTGCCGCCTAGGTCATTGATCTACAGCAACGAATAACTATATGTTAGCAGATGTTGAAGGAATCTTTTTGCTTTTCCAGCTATTGGCAATGTTTCTTTCTCTGCCAGTCGAATAACTTTTGAATTGATTTCATGAAATACTTCTAATCTCATCAGCTCAAATTCATGAATTTATCTCAATGCCGCCTATAAGCGCTCATTGTTTCATGATAATTTATCAATTAAATTCAGTCACCATCGATAAAAATAGAAAAATGTCTATCCCATTTCATCTGCTTCAGCTGCCAGTTATGTCCATCAACAGCAAGAGCAGCGGCATATTCTGGTCCAACATCTAAATCCATCAGGCACAATTGAGATGCCCCCATTGGGGTTTTTATACACTTCCGAATGCCTGAATCTTCGCGACCGGAAACAACCTCATAGTCCTTCAAAGAGCCAGAAAGCCCCTTACCGCTGGCCTTGAGGCATGCTTCTTTTCTCGTCCACCATGAAAAGAACGCCTTTTTGCGATTAACTAGAGGAAGTGAATTTAACACGGCAATTTCTCGTGATGAGAAAATCTGTTTAGCTAAGTCTTCTATTTCAAGATCGCATCGTATGTACTCAAGATCAACGCCTATATCAAGTTCGCTGGCAACCGCAAAAAGAGCAAGATCATGAGAGTGGGAAACATTGAATCGAATAAGTTGCCTACCGGTCTCTCCAATCAATAAAGGTTTCCCTTTAAGGCCGTAGGAAAACAGGAGTTCTGCCGGATTAATATCAAGATATCTACCAAGCAAAGACCGTAACAACCCGCGTGCGGCAATAAAATGATCCTTGTCTCTCTGAAAGTGAAATTGTCCGGCCCTGCTCAATTCATCCGCGGAAAGTATTCGCTTCAATGTGTTTAGTTGCTGAGGTCTCATTTGAAGAGAAGTACGCCATACATGTACTTCATTCGATTTCAATAATAGATCTCTCGGCATTACCAAATAATTGGATATTGTTGAGTTATTAGTAAGACTTGCTCATTTATACCTCTGTATCTGATATTTTCATGAGCCCGGCAAAGATACACATGATGACCCGTTACTCATATCTTCAAGCAGTAATCAGTATTATAACCACATTATGACGATAGTCCGAAACTCGCTCTAATAGTTACATATACCAATTTACACATATGTGCCAACGCAACCGATATAAATACTGTACTGAAGATGACAGGCATATAGTAGAAGCGGCCCCAATCCAGTTCCAATACAATTAAGATCACTGATGTGGCAAGAGTCACACCAAGCAAAAATACCCAGGCATGGGGGCTATAGTGATTTCCCTTCAACCACTGAATTGCCCGGGGACTACCCCCAGCTATAGTGCCAGGTCAAGTTAGAGTTTTCCAGTAAAATCATTCTCTTCTTTGTCTGCAAATTCGTTTGGTGTCAGAAAGCCTATCGAACTGTGTGGACGGGTTTCGTTGTAATCGATCCGCCACTCTTCTATTACACGTTTTGCATTCTCAATACATCTGAACCAGTTCAGATTCAGGCACTCTACTCTGAACCGTGCATTGAAACTTTCCATAAACGCATTATTCACCGGCTTGCCAGGCCTAATAAAATGCAATGTTAGTTCTCGCGAGTATGCCCATTCATCCATTACGTTACTGATGAACTCCGGTCCGTTATCAACAACAATGTTTTCCGGCAAACCATTAACCGATGCTACTTCACTTAAAACTTCCGTTACTCTTCTGCCACCGATTGATCTGTCTACCTCGATGCAGTGACATTCCTTTGTATAAGTATCAATAATTGGCAATATCCTGAGCTTGTGGTCACTACCCATTGAGTCATGCATGAAATCCATTGCCCATAGCTCATTTCTGCCTTGAGCACTTGGTATGTCTACTCTTGCACATGAAGCCCGCTTCCTTCGCCTTCTGATTCTCAAAGACAGACCTTCTTCCCTGTATATCCGTTCCGTACGCTTACGATTGACAACTAAACCCTCTCGCTTCATGATCTCGTGAAACAGCTGGCAGCCTGAATGCCTTCTCTACTCTGCCAGTTCTTTCAGCCTCTTACGTACCGGCTCGTCTTTATCTGGCTTCTTTTCATACCGCAAGGTGTTTCGGCTTAATCCGATTAACCGGAATGATCTTCGTGCACTTAGCCCAAAGCTCTCTTTTACAAAATCTACTGCTCTCCTCCGAGCCCTGGGCTTTAGAACTTTTTTTCGAGCACCGCCTTTACTGCCTGCTTATCGAGACTGAGATCTGCGACCAGTTTCTTCAATTGCCTGTGCTCTTCTTCCAGTGCCTTCAGTCTCTTCGCCTCACTTACTGTCATCCCTCCAAACTTTGCTTTCCAGTTATAGTAGGTAGCTTCACTGATTCCGTGTTTGCGGCAGAGTTCTTTAACCTTTGTTCCTGACTCTGCCTCCTGCAATATCCTGATGATCTGTTCATCCGAAAACCGCTTCTTCTGTGCCTTTTTGTTGAGTGTTTTATATTCTACACTCTAACTTGACCTGAAACTATAGCTGGGGGTAGTCCCCGTGGAATCGAGATTTGTATCAGCGTTATCGGGCCGAAATTCAAGTGTTCCTTAATCCGCTCCAGTGGATATTTGGCGAGGTAGGCGTTAAACGGTTTCGAGCCACCCCAGCCAACCGTCATGACCCATACAAAATCTCCGGGCCTTATGCCCATTGATTGGGACATAGCCACAAGCTCTTTTTCGAAATTTTCAGGGGAAAAACTGAACGGTAGCATGGATATGATACGATAGTTCCCAATGGAATGCTCATAGACCGTTCCCTGTTTGGAATGCTCTATCGTCTCCTGATCACGTGCCAGATAATAGGCCAATACGTGATGGGTCATATCGTCCACAAAAATTATCTCATTTGCCTTTACACTCTCATTGAGCCATTTTAACGCTTCTCTCATATGTACACTGGACATGCCGGGGCTTGCGCTGGGAGGGGGCGAGCCTGTCAGCCACAACGGAACCAGAATCACTCCCGCCATTAAGGCGGCTGACATCCTTTTGAGTGAAAATACCCGTACAAAACACAATGCGATTGCGGTTGATGCGAAGGGTATGAGATAACTTACATGCCGGCTTCCTCCATAAGGCATTACGCGAAAGACTGCTCCCATGCACCCAAAAATAAATGGCAAAGCAAGCACAATCGCCACATATCGGATACCCTTATTCTCTGCACCCCTGGACCGTTTAAAGAGAATATATATTATCCCCAGCAGGAAACAGATAAGTGCAATGATTCCTGCCAACTTTCCGCCTGAAAAGTAAGTAAAAAGGTCCAGATTACTTCTGATAAGAAATGAGGTAAGCGATTCTTCGTCCGGAAAGAAATACCGGCGTTTCAAAAAGCCTTGTATGTTAAATTCAGCATATCCACTCTTCAGCATTCCCCTGACATGGGTGATATAAAGGAAAGCGTACAGTGCCATCGCCCCTGCCTGAGATACTCCCCACAGAGCAACGATTCGCCAACCCGGTTTCTTCAACAACAAGAAGACTGCCGCGTAAATACCAAGCGTGATAACAATCCAGGCGGCACTAAAGTGGCTTAGTATCGCGCCATAGAGAAAAAGAGAAAAGGCAACCCCTGACCACAATGACCCCTTCTCGAGCAAAAACGAAAGAAAATAGACCGCTCCGCAGATGAAAAACAGCACTGCGGCGTAATCTCGTAATTGATATGCAATGGAGACCATGGCCGGAGAAAATGCAAAGAGCAGCAACGCAATGAGCGCTTCGACAGATCCGAATGTGTGCTGGACCCATTTAAAGGCGAACCATAATGCGGCCGCGGAGAATGCAGCAGTCAGAAAGCGCAGAGCAAAGACAGAATTCCAAAGCTTCATGAATAGGTGTAAGAGAAATACAAGCAGGGGGGGATGAGCCGGATCGTAAGCCGCAGATGTTCCCAATGCCCCCCATACACTCAAACCTGTTAACTTCTTGGATACGTAGAAATTAAAGGCTTCGTCAGGATTCAAATAGTAACGGGTTCCATAATAAAAATAAATGAGGAAGGCAGAGACTATAATAAAGAGCGCTGCCTGATCGACGTGATCAGAGAGAAATGATTCAAATCGAATCAGCTTTCCATTGTTCTCAGTGTTTCGAATTCTGACATTCCTCTCTGAAGTATTCCACGGCATTCTTATTTATATATCATTGGCGGAAACTATTATCTGTATATCTGAAGATTTATCCAGGATCATCTGGTGAATGCTTAAATAATTATCGGGACTTGTATGCCGGGGAAATTTGTGCGAACCTTATATATGGAAGTCTGGGCAGTAATATAGAGACTCTGCCGGTCATCATCCCCCCAGGCACAATTGGTTGGTAGTTCCGGCGTGACAATTGTCCCCAGATGTCTGCCTTCTCGATCAAAGACCCACACACCTCCCGGTCCTGTACAGTAAACATTCCCCGACACGTCTACTTTCATCCCGTCGGGGGCCCCGGGCTTTTCAATGTCCATGTCGTGGAATATCTGCCCGTTGGAGAGGCTTCCGTCGGGTTGTACATCAAATACGCGGAGGTGACGACGTTCAGAATCATCTATATAGAGCCTGCTTTCATCAGGGGAGAATGCCAGCCCGTTTGGCGCTGTAAAATCATCAATAAGGAGTGTAAGTGTGCTCTGATCAGGTGACAGGCGGTAAACGCCCTTGACTGGCTGTTCCTGCTGCTCCGGCTGAATCCCATAGGGAGGGTCGGTGAAATAGATTGCGCCGTCACTTTTCACGACAATATCATTCGGGCTGTTCAGCTTCTTTCCCTCGAACATATCGGCCAGCACCGGAATCGAACCGTCCTTTTCAGTCCTGGTAACCCGGCGAGTCCCGTGCTCGCAGACAATGAGCCGTCCCTCTCTGTCCCGTGTCAGGCCGTTGGAGTTATTGCTTGGTTCTCTGTAGGTACTTACCTGACCATCGGGAGTCAGCTTCAGAATTTTGCCGGCAGGAATGTCGCTGAAGAGCAGATATTTATCTTCAGTAAACCAGACCGGTCCTTCGGTAAACTGAAAACCGGTGGCCACGCATTCAACCACTGCGTCTACAGAAATGAGGTCATAAAAAGATTGTGTCTTTGCTTCTAAATGAATACGTGTTTCCGGCGAATTAAATAATTTCTTTAACCAGGTTGTAATGCTTATCATTTTGTCTTGTCTCAAAAGTGACTGTGGGGTCTTGTTCCTTGCAGAATTTCTCGCATCAATATTTTAAATTCAAGAAACAAGACCCCACACACGGTCCTAAGTAAAAGGTCATGGTGCAATAGTTTTCCTCCCGAAGTAATACAGGCACTTCTTTCTAATCCTGGGGACTATGGTCATAAGCGAAACGGGTTCGTGTATAAGAGAATAGGCATCATCCTTCGGTTTGTATCCCAGCTCTCTTTTTGCATTGGATATATCCCAGAATTTTACTTTGTTGTTTGATACACCGTAATAGATTCCAAATGGTATGTCTGAACTGATACTTCTTTTTATGAGATGAATCAAATCTCTATGGCTCAGCCATACGTTCGGTGCCCCTTCATCTACAGTCGGATCATCATTCTCTATCACCCATCCAAGCCTTAAACAGATGGAATGGATTCCATAACATTCAAAATACTGCCGGGCGACACTTTCGCCGAAAGTCTTACTCGAACCATAATCGCTGTCAGGTCTGATATGATCATGTACAGTAATTTCGGGCATCCCCTTAAACTTCTTCACGGGGGGCGGGAAACCGATATATCCGCTGGTAACGAGGTTTGAGCTGGCAAATATCACCTTTTTAACAGAATGCTGCCTTGCGCATTCATATAAATTTCTTGTGCCTATGACATTGTTTTTTAATACTGATTCCCATGCCGCATCGGGTCGAGGGTCTCCGGCAAGATGGACAATGCAATCCACGCTTCCAATTTCTTTAAAAAAAGAAGCCAGTTCTTCATAATTTGAGACGTCTGCTTTGAAATACCTGTTATCATCTCCATCCTTAATATCCAGTCCATACATATCAAAATCATTTGAGAGATTCCCGGTCAATATTTTCCCGATTATCCCTTTTGACCCTGTAATCAATATCTTAGTCTGTGTCATCTTCCCACCAACTTACTGACGGACCTTCTTATAACATGTCCCATTCGCCCGGACAACCACCGCTCGTGGGCGGGTACGTCGTAACTTTCCACATCACTGCAGCTTGCCAGACAACCCGGGCATTTTCTGTCGAGCGCCATAATGGTCAATTCCCGGTGAATATGGTTATGCCATATCTCATCGAGCGGTTTCTTAAATACATTCCCCATGCTCTTATGTTTCATTCTGTTTCTGATCTGAAAACATGGATAGCACTCCCCGGAACTATCCACGATAAACAGTCTGGACGGCACGAAGCAACCCTCTGGAGGCACATGTATGGATCCACGGGTGAGATAGGAAGGCACATACTTCATCATAGGGGCAGTATAAACGATAACTTTTTGCTGCTCAGCATAGAGCATAAGCTGCCTCAATTTCTTATTAATAATCACTTTATCCCCGGGTCCGAATTCAAACCGGCTGTGATTACTCTCCAAACCGGCAGTTTCCCTTTGGTATGGCTGCATTGAGATTACCGGAATGCCAAGGTCAACAGCCAGGTCCACAATCTCTTTCAGGCGGTCAAGGGTCTGCCGCATGATCACCGATGATATGCTGCACGTTATTCCTCTTTTTCTCAGTTCCTGAAGGGCCTCAACGGCCTTTGTATACACCCCCCTGCCGCGAAGTTCATCATGCACATCCTGAGGTCCGTCCAGGGAAATAACGATATTTAAATTCCTGAGCTTTTCCAATGCATCAAGTCTCTGCCCTTCAGTCAGCAGGATGCCATTGGAAACAACACAAATTTCCTTGAATCCAATGCGTTCGGCATAGGTCAGGATATCGGGCGTGTCTTCACGCATGAAAGGTTCGGTCCCGCAGGAATTGAAACTCTCAGCACCGAGAGCACGTGCCTCGTCCAGAAGTGCAAGGACTTTGTCATAATCCATATTGTGCTCACGGCGTTTCCACTCACTGCACATTTTGCAGGCGAGATTGCAGTGAGTCGCAAGCTCCACGGCAATCGCACCGGGATGGCGTTCAAATGCCCGTTGATGCAGGTTCGACATGTTCATCTCAATATCACATCAGTCCCGGAGAGGTTTATTCTTCCGGTATCCGGGACTATTCATCTTTCTTCCGCCTCCGGTCGAGGGATGCTTTTAAAACTCGGACGTAATCAGGCCGGATGTGACGCACCAGTATTCCCCTGTTTGAGGAGTGAATACGTCTTTTCATTACGACTTCAGGCATCATTACGCTCCTGTATCCTTTTTCCTGTGCCCTGAAGCTCCAGTCGAGAAATTCTCCGCATTCCCATTTCTCGCTGAATAACCCTATGTCGAGAAAGGCACTCCGCGTGACAAGGACAGTCCCGTGGTGATAGCCGGGCATTTTTTCTGTTGGGCACTGTACCTTCTGTTTTGCGATCCTATCGATATCAGGGCTGTAAAAATGACTCACGTGTCCGAATACAATCTGCAGGACCGGATCAGCTTCCATGACATCAATCTGCTGGGTTAATTTATCTTCTGTCCAGAGGTCATCGGCATCAAGAAAGGCAAAGTAACTTCCCCGGGCTTTTTTTATTCCGGTATTTCGTGCGGCAGGGCCGCCGCGATTGGACTGATAAAGATACTGTACATGATCAGAAAAACTCTGTGCGATATGATCGCTCCCGTCAGTCGATCCGTCATCAACAACGATTATTTCGATCGGACGATAGGTCTGGGCCAGGATGCTCTCAATGGCCTGAGCGAGATATTTCTCACCATTGTAAACAGGGATAATTACACTCACCAGAGGGTTAGTCATGTGATCCGCCTTTATCCTTCCTTTCATGTTGTCCGTCATAGAGCTGTTCCGGACCTGATACAAGGTCCGACAACCTGGGCAGTTTTGAAGCAGTGCCATTGCCCTGGTGCCTGCGGCGGTTCAGTGATTGCCTGAGCATCTTTAAGGCAAAGTTAAAATTTGTTTTGCTGTCGTTTGTTATATTTTGATCATGCCGGCGATAATAATACGTTACGTCCTGATGAACCAGCATGGGGATGTTCTTTTCCTTTGCCCTCATGAACCAGTCCCAGTCCTCGCAGTAATCCAGTGACTCATCAAGGCAGCCTACTTTGTCAAATGCTGACTTTCTGAAAAGGGCACTGCCGAGGTGCATGTTCATCACCGGCTCAGACCATTCTTTAAACAGGGGGGGGCCGTCTTTCGGGTGGCTCAGCTGCATCCTCTGCAGGAGACCCAGAACAATTTCCATCCCGGGGTTCTGATCCAGGATACCTGTCTGGATTTTCAGTTTATTCTCACTCCACAGGTCATCAGCATCCAGAAAGCCCATCACATTGCCCTCCGCCATTCCTATTCCTCTGTTCCGGGCTGCAGCCGGTCCGCTGTTGGATTGGTATACGTAGCGTATATTACCACTCAAGCTCTCAACGATTTTAGCGGTATTGTCTGTAGAACCATCATCAATAATGATAACTTCAAGGGGCTCATGATTTTGCCGGTTGATACTTTCAACGGCTTCAGCTATATACGTTTCTCCGTTGTAAACCGGGATGATAACGCTGACAAAATAGTTCTTCATGATTGTATTGAGGATTCTCCGCTTTCGGGGCACTGAAGCTTATTATGTATATCAGATGGCATGAGTTCTTTATAATCTGTAAGCATTGAGTGCTGAAGAAGATCTGCGAGCGATATTTATTTTATTTCCGTTTGATCCCGGGCCGGTTGGGGAAAGCGGACAGTGGGCACACAGTTCATATCTTTCCCTCTTTCCCTCTTGCAAGTCCTTTACGACCTTTACATGATCATCAGAGAACCAAAGCTCTTCCAATGAATTTTGGTAAATATTGCCCAGCCTGAAATCGCCGTGCATATCCTCGCAGCAGTTGCACATTTCACCATCGTGTCTAATAATCATGCGAATAAGAGGACGACGGCACGGACCATTCATATAAATAAGGTCAGGAACTGCCATGCGTCTGTCTGCAGGTACCAGAGCCCTGGGTATTGCCATATTCCGTGCTGACCGCGATCCTGCCAATCCAATTGCACTGAACTGGAGATTCGCTCCCGACAATCTGTTCTCCCAGTACTGCTTTGTCCTTTCGAGCTCCTCATTTGTTGAGTAATCATAAAGTCCAATAACGATATATTCATAGAGTGCTGTGATCTCACGGCACAGCACATCATCGTTCTTTAAAAAATCCCCATTCGTGTGTATATAAGGCTTCATACCCCTTTTTCCGGCCTCGCGAGCAAGGAAAACGTTGCGTTTATCAAGAAGGGGCTCGGAATAGGAGTAGAAAGTTACCCCCCCACGAAATCCCATCGCCTCAGCCTGATCCAGAATATCAATGATTTTCTCCGTCGGCATGAACGAGGTGGAAGGTTTCCCTTTTTCATTTAAGTATTTTCCACTCCGGTCATAGGTGCGCGGGCAGAACCAGCATGACCGGTTACAGTTAGCCTGCGACTCGATCTGGAGACGCTGAAAAAGGGGGATACGTTTCATCTACTCTCTTTAGGACTGTCCTCATCCTGAAGCTTCATCATCCTTCTGCGATCAAGAGATGCTTTAAGGATTCTGACACGATCTGTCATAAATTGCCGCTGTGTTAATCCTTTATTATTTTTATGAAGCCGTCGCATATATACAAGATCAGGAAGCATGAACATGTTCAGGCCCTGTTCCTGGGCCCGCATGATCCAGCTTACATCCTGTCCCACTTTCCAGTTGGTTTCGAACAGGCCAACGTGAAAAAAAGCAGCCCTTTTAATCATCATTGCGCAGGGCAAATGTCCGGGCATTAATTCATCCGGGCAGTGTACGTTGTTCATTTCAGATTTATCTAATTCAGGGCTGTGAAACTGCCGCACATGACCAAATACTGCGTCAAGGCCTGGATTGTCCCTGAGAGCTGCTGACTGTGCAGCCAGTTTATTTTCTAACCAATAGTCATCAGCATCAAGAAAAGAAAAGAAATCTCCACGGGCCAGTTCTATGCCTTTATTCCTTGCCGCACCGGTCCCGGCATTGGGCTGAAAGCAATACTGCACGTCAGACGAAAATTGCTTTGCTACGTCTGCGCTTCCATCGGTTGATCCATCATCAACGACAATTATCTCAGCCGGGCTGAGGGTTTGAGCCAGTACGCTTTCGATGGCTTCTGCCAGGTAGTCCCTGCAGTTGTAAACAGGGATAATTACACTTACGGAAGAGTTGTTGTCCAAATTAATGCTCCTTTATAAATACAGATGATAACCGGGACCAAAGGATTATTATTCATTAGTTTTGTTTTTACGATGAATGGAACGGCGTAAAATATTCAACATAGTTTTATCGAAAGTAAATGTGTGACTGAGGTTTTTATCATGCCACCTTCTTTTGTACAGCACTTCATTGACAATGCCAATGTTTATATTCGCATCTTTTGCTCTTGCAAACCACTCTGAATCTACCCCTGTTGGCTTACCATAACAAATAAAATTGCCAACCACATTGAAAACCTCTTTTTTGACAAGCATATTGGGAAGATAGAATTGTGCTGTGGGTTCTTCCAGTATGGATTTTTTGAAATTTGGAGGCAAGGTATGTCCTCTTTCTAAGAATTGTAGTGCTAAACCTAAGCAACCATCCATTTCGGGGTTTTGTTGTAACAAAGCTGCTTGTTTTTCTAATTTTTGAGGCATCCATCTATCATCAGCATCATGGAATGCGATCCAATCTCCTTTTGCCTGTGTCAGTAAAAAATTGCGAGCAGCAGTAACGCCGATTTTATTGCCCTCGATGTATCTGACTCGATCCCTGAAAGTTTTTATAATAGCCTTTGTATTATCTGTAGAACCATCATTGAAGATTATAATTTCCATAGGAGGATAAGTTTGGTTCAGGACACTCTCGATAGCTTCAGAAATAAAACGTTCGGTATTATAAACCGCAATAAGTGCTGAAATAGAAAGATTTCCGGTCATGGTTGTCTCCCTCTTTTTCGTTCTAAGGACATTCTCAGTAATTTTAGCAAATAAGTCTCGGGGGGTGCCATACTATTTGTTATGTTTGCATCGTGTCTTCTATGGTGTAAAGCAACGTGGTCTTCTAATAATTGCAGGTTGATCTGTTGTTCTCTGGCGCGATAAAACCAATCCTTGTCTTCGCCTATTCTCATGTATTCATTAAAAAAACCAATTTTATTAATTGTCGATTTTTTAGCCAATATCGTCACCAGAGAAAGTGAAAATGTCGGGGCCCCCCTTTTGTTAAAAGTATTTAATTTTCTATCAAATATTTCTTCCTGTATTTTCCCCATAGTAATGTCGGCTTCCGGAAAATCCATATGGGCCTGATACAATATTTTAAGATTGTTCTCCGTCCAACAATCATCATAATCCAAAAAAGCAATGAATTTTCCTTTGGCCTGCAACAGCCCTCTATTGCGAGCAGCCGAAGGTCCCTGATTATCCTGATAATAATAGCGGATATGTTTTGCGTATTGGGCGGCTATTTCTGACGTGTTATCTTTAGATCCATCGTCAACAACTATTATTTCAATTGAAGACATTCCTTGACTTAGTACGTTTTCGATGGCCTCAGCTAGGAATCTCTCCCCGTTAAACACCGGAATAATGACACTAATCTCAACTGCTGAATTTCTATTCATATGTACTTTCTATATAAGCCGGGGGTGAGATTTAGTTTACTCATTATTATCTTCAATGAGTTGCTGCGAATTTACCCGGGGGCGAAATCCCAGATCGCGTATGGGTGATGTAAGGTCCCACGGTTTCCCCGGATTGTCGGAGACTCCGTAATACACACCATAGTGTTTTTTTGTCTCGATTGCTCTTTTGAATAGTTCAATAGTGTCTCTCTTGCTCATAATTGTCTTCTGCGCCCTTGCCCCCGACCGTAGAAGAGCTATCTCGTCTTCCTGTACACTGCCGATCCTCAAAGAGATGAAGGAAATATTTTTTCCCCTGGAGAATAGATATCCAAACTGTTCTGCGCAGAATTTCATTGCTCCATATGCGCTGTCAGGCGAAGGATAGTCATCGGACCTAATCTCGCGGCCAAGTGAAGACTCCCCTTCGGTCTCATAAGTGCCCGTAACATGATTCGTACTGGCAAATACAACTTTTCCTATGCATTTCGCTGCTGCTGTTAGCAGAACATTGTATGCGCCGATAACGTGGACATTGTTGGAGCGAAGGATGTCATAAGCATCCGGAATAGGATGTTCTGATGAAAGTCCTGCCAAATTGACTAACGCATACGTATCATCCGGTATAGCATTTATTAACTGATCTATACTCCCCACATCGGCCTTCACATAATTTATATTATTTGATTTAGAGGGCTCAAGGATATCCAGAACATAAAGTTCATAGGTGTCCTTAAGACCTGCATGAAGAATTCTTCCTATAGTTCCCAGGCCGCCAATTAAGACAATTTTTTTTCTCTTTCTCATATCCGGGCTACTCTTCGATTGAAATATTTAATATTTGTTATAAAAAAGCTAAGTAATCTGGCTGTTACGCTTAAATTTTATTTAACTACCTGCAGGCATTCTTTTAAACCCTGAAATGCTATTACTCATGACCTGCGGTCTGATGAGCCATCGTCGATTGCAATGACTTCAATTGGCCAGTAAGCATCCTTAAACACACTTTCGAGAGCCTGTGCGAAATATTTTTCTCTGTTGTTAATAGGCATGACAAAACTGACAAGAGGAGTATTTCTGGGCATTTTTATGTATCCATCTGTAAACGAGTATTCATGGCTGACTTTTTCCGGGCACCTTCACGGTCCATGGATTTTTGAAGACTCGCAGTGCTCCTAACTCATGTCCTTGCCAGCAGCTTTACGTTCATATGTAATGCATGTGCACGGTTAAACCAGTCCGTGTTTTCGCCGTATTGTGGAGAAGTATCTAACAATCTCACTTTCTCAAAGGCTGAACTGCGATATATGGCCACTCCGATATAGTCCGGGAAGACCTCCACCGGATTCCTGTCAAAAAACTATATTCGCCGGTCTTTTTATTCTATTCCATAATCTGAGCGTATCAAGAATAATGTCTGCATCAGACTCGTTCTGCATTCTTAAAGTTTTAATTTATTTTTAATGACCAGCCGGTAGCACCCTTTATAGTTGAATTATCTTAATTGTGAAATCACTGCCTGAATCTTCACTCAATGCATGACGATACGCATTTAGAAATGCCTTCTGTATCTTTCGGATAAGGACCGATGTCTTCTCCTTATTTGGTTTAATATGGTGGGGAGGGCAGGATTCGAACTTGCGACCATGTTCATTTGGACTGTTTTTTTTGCTACGAAACTACTTCCCATCGAATTTCGGATTAAGGTAATATGGTTCAAAAAGGGTCCATTTCTTCCACATCTTTAAACCTTGAGTTCCGGCACAAATACTTCCATACATCAGATATTTAATTCCCCGAAATATCTCACTGCTCTGTTTCGTAATGGACTCTACAATAAACTCATTTAATTGATACATGATCCCATCTTTTAATAGAGCTGCATGCCCAAGTATTTGTGAATACAATGCAAATTCACCCATTCTGTGCAATAAAACGTAGCCACAGAGACGACGGTCTACATTTAGATTGCCCTGTTTATGTCCCGGTTCTGGAATAAATACCCCGAACATTTTCACATAATCAGTGGGGTCCCGGGGTTGCGTGACTTCTCTGTACGATTCAGGAACCCCTCCGAGCTCCTCTATACTCCTTTTGTATGGAGCAGCCATTTCCCGTCCCTGTCTGACTTGAGATGAAACGTTGATTTCAAAAATATCGGGAATATGGTTCTGCATTATAAATTCTTCACAAAAGTAGCCCGCCCTCTTCGCTTTGTTAGCATTTTTAATTGCGCTGCGAGATCGGACCTTTCTCATTTTCGCGAAATATTCTTCGAAAGAGTCTGGAATTTTAAGTACGGCACACACTAACTGTAATGGCCTTACCGGTCCTCCATGACAGTGGTATAACTTATTACCTAAAAAAAACTTCTTGCGGTTTCGCCTCCTCCGATATTGACGTCAAGAATATCTGTCTTTTCGAACTCAAACGTTCTTTCCACCAGATGTCTTAAGTTATGCTTCCACCAAATGGGATGGACCAGGATTTGTATCACTTCACCTTCCTTCATATGATTTTTCACGATGGAGAACGGTTCTTTTTCGCAATCTGATAAATTTTTAAATACTCCATTATTGTAACGACCTCCTGCCCAAAAGTTTCTTCCGCTATCGGATAAATACCATTCCTTTCTCACAAAATAAGCTTCATAAAGTAGTCCCTGGTCTGCAAGACTCATGCATGGAACTCTCAAGGTACTAGAGTTGATCTGAATTTTTTTTCCGCCTTTCTTGTTTCGTGCCAAACGGCATAGTTAGCGAAATCCATCGGATATGGAACATTTCCGAAGGCACCGACCATTGATCTCATTTTTCCTGAACCATGGGATGCGCAACCTGAAATCCTTAATCCGTTTTCCCTGAAAACCGACAATACTTCTTTTACGTTTTCCTCAGGTTCTTTATCCAATGCAAAGTAATCTCCAAGAAAATCATAATGCAGCCCAACTTCATGACCCATTTCCTGTATCTCCTGATACAATCCGATCATTCTCTTTCTATTTTCTTCGTTTCTCCACAAGTGCAGTGAGGTGTCAGATGTTAATGCAAAAAAAGTAGATTTCACCCCGCTTTCCTTCTCGACTATTGCCATGTTTCTGGCGACTTCTGGATCATAGTCAACATCATGACGTAAGATCACACTTTTCTTTCCCCGCCTCTGACCCTGGTCAATGTCAAAGGGAAAAGATTTCGTCCTTTCAAAATGAAAGTCTGCAAAAGAATGCACTACTGCTCCGGCTTCAAACAATCCTTCACAAAATTTTTTGTATGAATACCCCGGATGTTTCGTTGTCATATGCTCATTTTACATCATAATCAGAGAACTTTTTCAATAAAGGTGCACGTCCCTCATAGTGCTTGCGCCGGCGTTCCAGTGATTTCCTGAGCATCTGAATCATGGTGGGGTCTGCATTTTTATTCCATGTGTTACTGTGGCTGCTCAAGTGCGTTCTATATAGTAACGTGACCTGTTTAAGAATAATCATCGTAACGTCCTGTTCCCTGGCCCGCAAGAACCAGTCATGGTCCTCATAATAGCGTAATGATTCATCAAGTAATCCTACCTTATCAAACACGGATGTCCGGAAGAGACCGCTGCCCAGATTAACGTTAACCCTCGTATGGACCGGTCCTTCGAAGCTGTTAATATTGGTGGGCATTTCTGTGTACCGTACACGGCCAAGGACCACTTCAGTGTTCGGGTTTGCAATAAAGTACTGCATCTGGGTCTTGAGCCTGTCTTGAGGCCATAAGTCATCAGCATCAAGAAAAGCGATGAAATCACCCTGTGCCACACCTATTCCAGTATTGCGGGCAGCAGCAGGCCCCTTATTTGACTGAAAGGAATAGATTACATCTTTGAAGGATCTGGCAACGGCGGCTGTCTCATCTGTCGACCCATCATCCACAACGATGACCTCCATCGGATGATAGTCCTGCTCAAAGACGCTTCTCAGGGCATCTCCAAGAAACTGTGCGTAATTGTATGAAGGTATAATAACGCTAACGATCGGACTCTCTGTAAATGTATCAAGCTTTCCGGACATTTTATCAGTCATGATTCTTCACCGTAAAATGTTCTTCTTCTGAGA
The DNA here is from genome assembly GCA_947259645.1 of Thermodesulfovibrionia bacterium. GTDB lineage: Bacteria > Nitrospirota > Thermodesulfovibrionia > UBA6902 > UBA6902 > Glo-13. Next base: position 17,823 of record CAMYND010000047.1, read on the forward strand.
ATTGATTTTTATAAGCTTTATTAATATGATTAATAATATCAGTAACGTTACTCCATTTCAGTCCATAATCACTAATATTATGCACTGCCGGAATTCCCATGGCTTCGGCTTCCTGAACCGTATTGGCATTTCCATCTTCTGATGTGAGTCTCAGAACAATAAAGACAGAATTATATATATCAGGCATTTTTTCATATGACAACGTAAAATTAGAGCTAAAGATAAATTCAAATTGCGGAAGTTGATCTATCATTTGTTTATAATATGTTCCTCCGTATACATCTGGTCTCGGTGATGTGTAAGGACCATTGTAAACATATATTTTCTTGGATGGCTTCTTATTATTTTGTGGATAAAAGAGTGATCTATCTACAAGGTTCATATTGAAATATGTTGAGTCAATCCCAATTGCTTTTAAGTTTTCCTGGGTTTTCCTGGACAAAACAAGAATATTCGCGATATTATATTTTTCTATAATAAAGGCATTTCTTTGACCAACTGGCATTTTAATATTGATATCTGACCCTCCGTACAAGATATATTTTATACCGCGATGAAATAGATATTTATTAATATCCCGGTTTCTATAAATACCAAAATATACACAGGGTGAGGTAAAGTCATTAAGGTCTAATGTTTTTAAATTATATTTTTCATTAAAACGTTCTTTAAATGTAATTATTCCGTCACTGACAGCAGAATGGTATATATTCCGTTTATTAAAGAAATCATCCATTTTGTTTTTTATATAAATTAATGATATTAATAAATATTAATCTTGCCCAGGATTTCCGGGTATAAGGCATCAGCGTGGTCCCAGTGCCCGTCTCCTGTCCAAAGAGGCTTTTAGGATGCACATAATCAACTGACTTGTCTTTGTTTACAATTCCATGAATCGCCCGGGTGTAAGTATAGCCTTCAGTGGCATTTATTGATTTAATTACTTTTTTTAATGAGTAAATACCAAAAGTCTTTTTAATGCCTGTTGCGTATTTTAAAAAGCCCCCCCTTTCTATATACCTTATGGATGCCGTATTGTTTTCTTTAATAGTCGCCCAGAAGGTACGATTTCTTGATTCGTAAGTTTTCAGAATTTCATGAAGCGCATAGGATGCTAAACCTTTTCTGCGGTGTTGTTCATGTGTCCACGCGGGACCTAATTGAAGATCCTCCTTTTCCATAAATGGGTATTGAAAACTTCGTGTTAAATAAATGCCTGTATAATGGACTACTTGTTTTCCATCATAAATTAAAGCAAAATCAAAATTAGAATTAAATAATATTTTGGGAAGATTTGCAATGCACATTCGGATGAAAGCCCTTTTGTATGGAATTCCTTTTGGGATTACTTTAAATATTGATGCTCTCCAAATTCTAAAAGTATAAATGCTATCTAAATTAACTTTATTAACTTTTGAAGGCTGTATGATCCCGGATTGATGCTCTCCAAATTCTAAAAGTATAAATGCTATCTAAATTAACTTTATTAACTTTTGAAGGCTGTATGATCCCGGATTTATTTATAAAGAATAAGCACTTCATTATGCCAATGAGATTTTTCTAAGATTAATAGTTTCCAGGTCAGCGATACCCAATCCCAGTCCGCCCACAATTATTACATGATTCGGCTGACGCAAGCTAATGGCTTCCTCACCTGATTCATTTACACCCACTTGCCCTGCCTTAGCAACGGGGAACAGATTCATAGACATACGCTTGGCGTCGATAATGTCCCACTCGATACGATCCATGGCAACCGGGTCCGTAGAGAAGAGCAAAGAACGGTATGGCCAGGTGTATGGCGAATCTATTTGTGCATGTGGTCCGTTTTGATATACACCGATCAATCCATCCATGATGTTCAGCACTGTCTTTTCCCGAATTGGCTGCAGAGCACAAATTGTTGGAATAAACATGCCGCAGATATTCGTTTCCGGTGTACAATGACTGCGCCTAACATTATTAACTAATCCGTGAGACAGATTCTTTAGTGCTCCCGTGATTCCTGACGCAATGTGGTCCTTGAGAACAGGAACATTGATAAGCTTGTTTATTTTTTTCGATACAATTGTGCTGAGATGTGATCGACGGGTGCGATCGTCTTTAGGATCGCAATTAATAAAGTCAATGACTTCCATATGCACGTATACATCCGGATCGAACCCCTTTATCTCAAGCTGGTTTAAAGAATCCGTGGCTGTTTCTTTTTGAATATTATCAGGGAGATTTTCTTCGTATTTGGCTTCAGCCCAATTCGTTTCATGTCGATCAAAGACTATGATGTCTGCCGGTCTTACACCGACTGATTTCAATCCATCAATGATTTCATGGATAACAGCATAATTCGAGATGGCCAGAGGCCGTCCAACCGAATTAACCTTGATTCCGACAATGTCTCCCCGCTCAAACATTGAGCGCCAGGCTGTCACAGAATCGTCACTACTCGTTAAAAACGACATGCCGGCAGCAATCATATCGTGAACCGGTCCGCGAAGAACTTTATTATCCACGACAGAACCAGTGTGCTTAACCTCAATAACACGGCCGGGGAATGGACCGGGCATCCCTCTTTCTGAGCCTGATGGATTGTTATTTATCCGACAGCCACTCATACAAAGGTACGCCCAATTCTTTAAGTTTTTTTCTCAATCCATCAAGACGGTTATATAAATGATTCACTATTAAGCCTCTCTATGTTTGAACCGCTCGGCACTGTCTGATAATACCTCTACAGAACCTGCAGCGTCTTAGAAATACACAAAATAGACCTGGTATTAATCGAAAGATTGCAAACGTCTCCTGTCCAGCGATGCTTTGAGCATGCGTACATAATCAACCGACTTGTCTTTGTTTACAATTCCATGATTCGCCCGGTGCAGACGCCGCCGCATGAGCAAATCAGGCATCATGTGCGTCCGAAGGCCGAGTTCAGTTGCACGCAGATGCCAATCATTGAATATTCCCCGGCGCCATTTTGTATTAAATAATCCGACCCGGAAAAAAGACTCCCTTTTAATCAGCATGGTGCCGGCTGAGACACCGGGCATAAGCTCATCGGGACACCAGATCTTTTTCTTTTCCTCCTCACTCAGTTCAGGACTGTGAAACTGCTTTACGTGACCGAAAACGATGTCCAGTGTGGAATCCTTGAGAAATGTTTCCCGTTGCTTATGAATTTTATTTTCTACCCACAGGTCATCCGCCCCGTTAAAAGCAATGAAATCACCTTTTGTCAATTCAATACCCTGATTCCAGGCTGCTGCGATCCCCTTGTTGGATTGATAATGGTAACGTACGGGGGGAATAAACCGTTGTACTACCTCCCTGCTGCCGTCGGTTGATCCGTCGTCAACAATAATGATTTCAAAATTTAAATACGTTTGGTTAACGACACTCTCAATCGTTTCGGCAAGGTGTGTCTCCCCATTGTAAACCGAGATAATGATACTCACAAGGGGATTTTCATTCTCTTTCATGATTCCCCCTTTTTATCCTGCTGCCTTCGAATTGACTCTCTTGCTATACTCATCAAATTATCCTTGCGCATCCTCATCCTCTTTGCAGACAGGTTTTCTCCATGAATGCGTCTGCGTAGAACAACCTCGGGAAGGCGTGCCATCGGGACTCCGGCTTCATTTGCACGGACGAGCCACTCGGTCTCCCAGCCGCTGTTTCTGCCCTTATTGAACAGACCGACATGGTCAAAAACAGCTCTGCGAGCAACCATGACGCCCGTATTTGACGCCTCCTGCGGCGCTTTTAACCACTCAGGCCTGACCCAAGACGGCACATCACATCCAGTCTCTAAAAACATCATCAGTTTTCCCAGAACATAGTCTGTCTCCGGATGCTGATGAAAATAGCTGACTGTTGCAGTCAATCGATTCGACTGCCATAAATCGTCGCAGCCCATGAATGCAATAAGCTCACCACTCGATGCCGCAATACCTTTGTTAATCGCTGATGAGACCCCTTGATTGGTCTGGTAAATATGCTGGACATCGTCATAGTGCCCGATTATTTGCGCTGTATTGTCTGTTGAGCCATCGTCAACAGCAATGACCTCAATTGGCCGGTAAAAATCCTTGAACACGCTCTCGAGCGCCTGTGCTACATATTTCTCTCCGTTGTAAACTGGCATTATGATGCTGACAAGAGATGTATCGCCGAGCATTATTAAGTATCCATCCGTAAACGAGTATTCATTCTAGTCCCAAAACTCCGACACCGCTCCACCACGCTCCAGCATCCTCTCCAACGCCAGCAAATTCCGCATAACACAGCGTGGATGATGGTAGTTCTCTTTGCGCGTCACGTGCTCGACAAAACTTACTTTGCGATCACCGCTATATAAATACAGCGGATAGCCGTACTGCCCGAGCGAGAATTTCTCCTCCACGTAGTCGAAGGTGCGCTCGAACCAGTACGCCGGCCACTCCCAGTCCGTATGTTCCAGCAAAATCAAACAGCCGATCATAACCTCTTCCTGCAGCCACAGAACCTTGTCATACACGTAGTCGCCGTGCACGTGAAGCGCACGCAGAAAACCGCCGTAGACGTCATCCCACGACACTGCAAGGTGACGGCGGAAACGCTCGGCTGCCAGATCAAAGAGTGCCTGGTCCCTGCGGCGCATGGCCTCGGGAAAGAGCATCCAGAGCGTCTCAATGGCATGGCCCAGATAAATAAAGTCCTCGTTGGCATCATCCGGTCGAGAGTAGTCATTGGCCAGCGTTTCGTTCATCAACTGGTACCTGGGATTCCAGAAATTATGGACAATTGTATCGACTACTCTCTCGGCCAAGGCTTCCAGGCGCTCGTCTTTTATCTGCTCCAGCATCTGCGTCAGAACCAGGACCAGCACCATGTGGCTACCAAGTGGGCGTTGGCCTTTGTAGCAGTGCGGAATATAACCCTCGTCGATAGAGCGCTCAGGATCGTCGAAGAGCTCAAGCGCCCGCCACAACGAATCCATAGCAATCTGCATCGCTTCTTCGTCGCCTGCGGCATGGGCGTAAGCCTGCAAACCCTCAGCCACAAAGAGCTCAGCGTACCCTCTCGGCGTAGCCGGCAACTCGACCTGGCCCGTACGGCTCAGCCTCTGGACCCAGTTGCCGTCGCTGTTGCGGCCATAGCGCAGGAGAAAGTCCTTTGCCTGGCGTGCTGCTTTGAGGTTTTCCTCACCACCGAAGTGACGATAGAGATACGAGTAGGTCCACAGCCCGCGCCCCTGGAACCACATGTACTTGCTGTCGCTGGAGCGCGTGCCATCGTGGTCTATAGCGCACATAAAACCACCAAGCTCGTGGTCGATCCCATAGCGCTGCCAGAAGGGGAGAAATTCTTCAAATAGATAGTGCCGATAGTGGTCGCGCAATGCCTCAATCGTGTGCCGTCCGATATGTGTTCTGCTCATAGCCCTCTCTTGAAATAAAATGCCTATCCCGAGAACTCAGACCTTTTTCACTGCCTTCTGGCAGCATCAGGAGCTGTCTCTTCCCGGGAACTCATCAAAGCCTGTTTTCGGGCACGCTCGCGGTCCATGGACTTCTTGAAGACCCGAAGTGCACCTAACTCGACAATATCTTTACCGTGGGTCATGTTCTTGCCGTGTCTCCGGACCAGCAGCGTCATATCTTCAAGCCGCTTTACGTTCAAATGTACTTCCTCTGCACGGTTAAACCAGTCCGTGTCTTCGCCGAATTTAAGAGACGTATCAAATAATCCCACCTTTTCAAAGGCAGAACTGCGATAGATGGCCGCTCCTATATAATCCGGGAAGGTCTCCACCGGGCTTCCCACATAATCATATTCGCCGGTCTCTTCGTTGTATTCCATAATCTGGGCATATCCGCGAATGACGTCTGCATCAGGCTCGTGCTGCATTTCATCAACAAGCAGATGCAGATTGTTTTCTGGCCATATATCATCTACGTCCAGGAAGACCAGCAAATCCGCTGAGGCATCCCTGATTCCTCGATTCCGGGCAGATGCAGGTCCTGCGTTCGGCTGTTTAAAGTAGCGAAAGTCGACAGGGAGTTCATTGACGATTTCTGAGGTCCTGTCTGTTGACCCATCATCAACAATTATGATTTCGAGAGCCGGATAGTTTTGGGATATAATATATTCTATGGCATCTCTGATAAAGTCCTCCCCATTAAAAACCGGAATAATGACGCTGACCATCGGCTTTGTTTCCGCTTTTTCAGCACTGCCAGACTCAAGGCTATGGATCGGTTGATATCGTTCTGTGTCAGCAATGAAATTTGACACTGCTTCGGGAATTTTCTGTAAATCCCTTCCCAGTTCAAGAGTGTAACCGGGCAAGAGAGAAGATAATCTGCCGATAAATTCATGCGTATGTCTTCCAACGTAGGGCAACTGCGACATGGTTGTAAATGACATGGCCCTATGAGTCGTCCAGTGCTGAACAGGACTAAAAGAAGTCTCATTCTGATTCACAACCCTGGGTGTGAGAATAGCCTTCAAGTGCATTTCCTGAAGTATCTGCTCTTTCATTTGTGGAAAGAGAAACATGACCGCCTTTTCCTGATCCAGCTTTTCCGGGTTTTTCACGAACCTCGCCAAATCAGGGAAATTATGCACATGGTCAGCATTGAGCTTCGCAGTACTGTATAAACTGTAAACACGCGGCTGCGGTTCCATACAGGTAATCAGATAATCATCCGCCATGTAATTAAGGCCTGCTTCCAGGCAGGACAGAGCTGTTGTGGATTTGCCGACCCCTCCCTTCCCCGTGATCAGTACAGCACCCTCCCTGGTACCCACTGATGCGGCATGGAGAAGCTGACATCCATTCTTTTCCATCCACCAGTGAAAGAGAGTGCGGAGAGGAGAGGCATGCACCCAGTACGGAAGCGTCTCGGCTGTCTGCACCCAGTAAATAGCTGTGTTCCTTTCAAGGTCCATAAGATTGACAGAACACTCGATCCAGTGGAATGCTGTCTTGATACGTTTACTGTTAAAACCCCATATGTCCCCTCTATCAGTAAAACAATCCCACCCACAGGGAGGAGGGGTCATTTCTGTTATTGTGGAAAGACTGTCCCAGATACAGAAGGTAACATCCGGTGAGTCGCACTCCTCAATCCGGAGGTGCTCAAGTGCCGGCGTAAGATGGGGAACTAAATTGTTGCCTGCGAATGACAGGCACACGGTCGTACCGCCAACGCGGTAGAAATGGTTTACTTCTCCGGCAGATTTCCTGGCAAACTGAAATTTTTCGTAACTACTCTCAAAAAAGGCAAGTTGTTCCGCTTCAGTTTTAGAAGGCTTATCCATTATTCGAAATTCTCTTTCCAGGCTTATATGTCAACACACTGAATATTGCATATCACTATATGCGGGTCATAACGAGCCGGACCGGGGGGCAGTCTGAGCTGCACCATAGGGGATCAATACCCCTTTTTCAAGCTGATACACTTCATCCGCGTGGTTAACGACACTTACATCATGACTGATCATTAATATCGCAGGGCTGTCTTCGAGATTTTCGAGACTGGACATTAACTCACTCACCGCTACCCTGTCAAGATGATTTGTCGGTTCGTCCAGTATCAACAGTTTCGGCCGGCGAAGGAGGGCACGGGCAATTGCCAGCCGCTGGCGTTCCCCACCTGACAGGCGTATTCCATCCTCACCTATTTCAGTCTCATATCCCTCGGGAAGTTTACTGACAAATTCATCCGCCATAGCTAGTCGTGCCGCCTGAATTAGATGATTTCTGTCAAAGTCAGTTGCTCCATAGTTGATATTTTCGAGAATAGTTCCGGAAAAGAGGAGAGGACTCTGCATAACAACTCCGATATGCTTTCTCAGCTGTACAATATCAAGCTCATCATAATGGATCGTATCAGCGTAAAGGTTGCCCTCCGTGGGACGATAAAACCCCAGGATCAACTGAATAATTGTGCTCTTCCCTGAGCCATTCGGTCCGATAATTGCCATTTTCGAATGTGAAGGCAGAGTCAGATTTACATCCTTCAGGACAGGGGACTCAGCGTACTGGAATGAGACAGATTCGAGAGAAATTGAGCCTTTGAAGGGTATCAGTTTTTTCCCATTATAGGGTTGGATATCTTCTGCCTTGACCATGTTATACAGTGTAACCATTGATTCATTTCCGGCTATGATATTTGCAATTGACGTCGTTATCGTGTTTACCCGCCCATACAGATGGCCCATTGCAACGTAAAATGATATGAACTCACCCAGGGTTATTGATTGAGATGCTACGGAATAGCCGCCAAACACTAAAATTATGATGCCGGAAAGACCGGTCAGGTTCGATTGCACTGAACCGTGAATTGCATAGATAAAAGCCATAGTTCCGGTCCTTGTACTCAATTCCTCGAGTATTTTCGTTTGACGGTCTATTTCCCCGTCTTCAGCGGTCTGAATCTTTGTCAGGTCCATGTATCGCAGAACGAAGAGGACGCCCTTACTGAATTTCTCAAAGGCCCGTTGAAATACATATACTCTCTCCTTTACCAACTTTCCCGTGTACCTGTTTGCCAGAAAAAGAACGGGGAAAATAGCACTCACTATCAGAAAGAGAAACCAGTTGAGAAATGAAAGAATTACACAGAGCACCAGACTCCCGAAGAGAGACGGAAGGAGATTAGAAACACAGGCATCGCTCACATTGCTTAATCGTTCCGTATCCTGTACAATTCTGGCATGGATTGTTTTCTGATCAAAGGATGTATAGGTGCTCCGTGAGAAGCCGTAAATCGTGTTCAGGATATCTTCTCGCAGTTTAAATATTGCCCCTCGAATAATATTTATATTGATTGAACGTATCCATAACGAGATTCCAGAATTGGCAAGCCGGAATGCAAAAATACCTACTCCACTGAGCACCAGAAAGTGGATATTTTTTTCAGGGATCGCTTCATCAAAGATATAACGGACGAGGAGAAGCGTTGGAATAATAATCAGTGACTGAGCAGAAGAAATTATTGAGGAAAAGGCAAGACGTTTATGTTGTCCCCGGTAAAAACTAATAAAATAACGCCATGCTGACGCATTAAAAAATAATACCCGTGACTTACGGGTCCTGGATTCGTTCATACCTGTCTTTCCTGTCTGATTATGCGCATACCTGCCCGTGAAAACGTTCCTCTGGCCATGTAATAGCCTTGTTTATACTATGAAGATTCTCCTGCCCCATTAGGACGCATTCGTGTATACAATCTCGTCCTTACCCTGTCTATACTTTTAGTTATGATAAACGAACTGAGATGATAGTAACTCTTTTTATTTAATCTCCACCTGAGGTAAGGGGGAAATCCTAAAATTGTTGCAGTGATCTGAAAATTCCCAGTAATGCGCCGGTATTCAGTCAGGTACTGAGCTAAAGTAGATAGCAGTGAATTCTTTCTATTCTCTGGATTAGCAGTTCTTTCCTGGTACTCAATAAGCTCGGCACGGGTAACAGGAATTTCATTCAGCTGATCCATGACTGATTGTGGTACAGGCACTTTAAATGTGGTTAGTAAATAATAAAGTGCTTCCCTGAGACGGGGAACTAACAGATTATATTTGGCCTGATTGACCAGGCGCGTCCAGTCGATTCCCTCATTTGATGAATGAATGAGAACGAATGCATCGGCAATCCACCGGATGGGTGGCTCGGGATTATATTTGATTCCATGCACAATAGTATGTAAAAGGTTATCAGTTGAGTTTGGCGCCAAAGTCGGCACACCTGTAAATGATACAGGTATGGCTCCACTCCAGAATTCACTGTCATTGTTTTTCCGGCAGGCGTCCCAGAAAGGATGCCAGTGAAGATCAAATTCTCTCCCCGTGCTATCATAAAAATGTGTCGCATGATTATAGTACAGGTCATCATCCGTTATTTCACTGAGTGGCTTCCATCCTGCTCTCCTCAGAAGATCAACAGTTAGCATAACCTGATGAGGATGAACCAGGACATCAACATCTGCCATAGGACGAACTCCGTAGTTTTTATAGTGAAGGATTGTTAGAGCAGCTCCTTTTAACACAATCGTTCGGACCCCGGCATCGCTGAAGTAACGCAAGACCTTGCTCATGTCGTAGAATAATCTCTGGTTTTTATACCAGGCCTGCCGATAGATCCCCCTCAGCCTTATCATAAAAGGATGCTCAATTCCGTGTCGTTTTAAATTTGTATACAGAAGTGGAAACAGGCGATAGGACCCGTTATCAGGATGCCCTTCCAGATCTACCATACTTTCCCATTCCTGCCAGGCATGAATCGCATCTTCCCCATCCATAAGGGACGCTTTTAAAAGCAATTCCTGCTCTATTGTGGCAAAGAGTGTTTTGTTATCCAATTTCATGAGAAACGTAACATTAAGACTTATTCATGTTCAAAGGGAGAATCCGGATCCCGCGTTGGCCAGCCTTTATTTTCATTTACATTTGGCCAGCCTGACTGATCATCCACCTCATGTATTGGATCCAGCAGAAGCAGGTCCTGCATATCTGAATATTTGTTCAATTCCGGAGGAGAAAAAGAGGCTTTTTGTCTTTTATCGTCATTATCATCCTGAGCATCAAACGAATTGATTCCATCGGGGGAGTGATCTCCATCAGGGGCTGTGAGATTTTCCTTCATCAGTTCAGACAGGAATGTATTGACCTCTCTTTCCATTTCTTCCCTGCCTCCCTCATAATCACGATATAACCTTTCCATAATATCATTCACCCCGGCTCCCTTCTCTATATACCCCCAGATATCAGCACCAATTCCTATTAAACTGTAGTAATTCCCATTATCGAGGTTCAGAACAACTGTTTCACCATCAATAGTTTCATGAACGACTTTCGGCATGTTTATTCTCATACGACCATTTTTACTCATTGATACCTCCATTTGAGAATATTTTTATCTATCCAAACGCAAGGTCAGAATATGCTTTCTATAAAAAACAGCTTACATTGCAAAGCTCCGCATCTTCCCTTACATGTCTAAGAAATTATACATAATTGATTTTTGCTTTAATTATATGAAGTGATACTGTAACTATTTATATCTCATAAGAATATCATCTTGTCAAGGTCACATTTATACCGATCACATTTATACAGAACTACTATAAACGCAAAATCAATGCCAAAACATAAGCCTTTGAAATGAAATAAAGAAAATTACAGGGCATTCACAGGAGCTGTAAATAGTTTTTACATGTGTAAAGATACCTATTATTCTTTATGAAACATTTATTTGTATTTCATACAGAAGCCGGGTATGCTAACTTTCAACAAGGAACTGCATGATAAACGAGACAAAAAATTAATAACCGGTTATCGATTGACCGTCCAAAAACAGAAGTCGTTTTAACTGAGGGCTAACCAATGAGTTTTCCCGCCAATTTCATCTGGGGCGCAGGTGCATCAAGCTATCAAATTGAAGGTGGAGCGCAGGAAGACGGCAAAGGACCTTCGATTTGGGATATCATGTGTCGTCAACCAGGGAATATCTGGTCCGATGATACAGGTAATATTGCATGTGACCACTATCACAAATATGAAGAAGATGTCCGGTTGATGGGCCGGATAGGCCTTAAAGCCTATCGTCTTTCGATTTCCTGGCCCAGAGTCATTCCCGGGGGCACAGGGAAGGTGAATGATAAAGGGCTGGAATTTTATGACAGGCTCATCGATTCCCTTTTAAAAAATAACATTGAACCGTGGGTTACGTTGTTTCACTGGGATTACCCGTATGCCCTCTATTGTCGGGGCGGCTGGCTTAACAGGGACAGTGCTGACTGGTTTGCGGAATATACACAGGTAATGGTCGATAAACTGTCTGACAGGGTATCCCACTGGATAACTCAAAATGAACCGCAATGTTTCCTTGGTCTTGGTCATCAGACTGGAGAACATGCTCCAGGACTGAAGCTTGGCTTCCCGGATGTCCTGCTGGCTGCACACCATTCGCTGCTTGCCCACGGCAAGTCTGTTCAGGTCATCAGGTCACATGCAAAATCCAGACCCCTGGTAGGAATTGCGCATGTCGGTGTCGTTAAGATGTCTTCTGGTGACCAATTAGACGACAGAGAGGCTGCGCGAAAGAGCATGTTTTCCATAACAGCCCGTAACTGCTGGAATAATACATGGTTTGCAGACCCGATTATTTTTGGACAGTATCCTGAAGATGGTATTCAACTTTTCGAAAAGGATCTCCCCCGGATAACAGACGGGGACATGACCACTATCTGCCAACCCCTTGATTTTTATGGAGCCAATATCTACACAGGCCAGATTATCCGTGCTTCGAATAATGATTCATTTGAATCTGAGACCCAGCTTGTCGGTCCTGCACTGACAGCTATGGAATGGGAAGTAAGTCCGGAGGCTCTGTACTGGGGTCCGAGGTTTCTCTACGAGCGGTATGGTCTCCCTATTGTTATCACGGAGAATGGGATGGCAAATTGTGACTGGATTCATGCAGATGGAAAAGCACATGATCCTCAGCGAATTGATTTTCTTTCCCGCTACTTGCGTGAATACAAGCGGGCAATTGATGCGGGAGTCCCCTGTATGGGTTATTTCCTATGGTCTATCATGGACAATTTTGAATGGGCACAGGGATATAAGCAGCGGTTCGGAATCATTTACATTGACTATGCAACAGGGAGACGCACGATGAAAGATTCAGCCTACTGGTATCACAATGTCATTAAGAGCAATGGCGAAATTCTGTGACAATTGTTCTCTATCGCTTGAGTTGAATAAATACCATGTGAAAAGATTTATTTAGTCTGATGTAAGAGTTTTCTGAATAGAAATTTTACTGATTCATCCCTTAGTATCTGAAATATTTGTCTGTGCTCTGTGAAGATATGTATGAAGTAATTTAGCCCAAACTCCTACCTTATTTCCTTCTATCAAATCCATATGTGCTGCCCCTGGCACCACGTGAATCTTAACTTTACCCTCAGCGAGGTTGCTCCACTCTGCATTCGAATTGCTGCCTTCTCCTCCTACGATTACTAGAATGTCGTTTGGATACGTCCCCTGGATATAATTACGGCGAGCCTTGGAGATAACATCAAAGGCATAATCTAATCTATGGGAAGTCGGCAGAAGATGACCTGTTCTAAAATGAGCTTCGCGATACAGATGAATATACAATTTTTTTATTCCTGCTTTCAACCATCGGCATCTACCGATAAATTTCTCAGAAACATAAGATATTTTTCTGGATAAAGGGAGCTGTTCAAGAGTGTCAAGATGACTAGTGATCCAGCGGGTAGATACATCCGATGAATTATGATCTAAGTGCACAGCCTTACTTGAGAGGCCGGGTTCAACTAAAAATAACAGGGCTACATTCTGGCCATGCCGAATCAATGTATTGGCTACTTCAAAGGCGAACCGCGCCCCCCAGCAAAAACCACCCAGAAAATATGGCCCCGATGGCTGCACAGCTCGTATTTCCCTTAAATAATGATCAACTATCTCCTCTGTGGTGTTGTATTGCACCCGCTTTCCATCAAATCCTTGCAACATGAGCGCATACAGAGGCTGATCCTGTCCAACAAAGCCCGGCAAGAAATCTCGAATCAGTCCTGAATGGAACCAGAAGAAAGGCGGCCTCGTACCACTAGTTTGAATCGGAAAGAGGGTATAGAACTCCTGAGAAGCTTCATGCTCCCCATCACTTTCACGCCCCAGACGTTCTGCAAGTCCGGCTACTGTAGGATATTGAAAAAGAAGGGCAAGGGGGAGATTTTCCCTTTTGATTTTTTGCAGCCGTGACATAACCTGAGTTGCCAGCAGGGAATGTCCCCCCAGTGAGAAGAAATTATCGTGGATTCCCACATTCTTGAGTCTCAGTACCTCACACCAGATTCCTGCAATAACTGTTTCATTAGGGGTACAAGGTTCAACATAGGTTTCTGCCATCTCAGGCTGCTCTGAATCAGGAGACGGTAATGCCCTTCGGTCTACCTTACCGTTTGGTGTCAAGGGCAGTAAATCCAGTGTAACGAAAACAGAAGGAATCATATAATCGGGAAGCTTCTCCTTCAGAAACAATCTCAGTTCATGAGTTATCATGGCTGACTCCCTCTCAGGTACGATATAAGCCACCAGGTACCTGTCACCAGGCTGATCTTCCCGTACCGTGACGACCGTTTCCCGTACATCAGTGTGCTGTCCCAACACTGCCTCGATCTCTTGCGGCTCGATTCTGAAACCGCGGACTTTTATCTGGTGATCGATCCGCCCCAGAAACTCAATGTTCCCATCAGGCAGATACCGGCACAGGTCTCCGGTCTTATATAATAGTGCTCCTGGTTCCTCTTTGAAGGGGTTTAGAATAAACTTCTCAGCATTAAGATCAGGACGGTTAAGATAGCCTCGTGCCAGACCATCACCACCAGTGTGCAACTCGCCTGGTACACCTATGGGAACAGGTTGAAGACGGGAATCTAAAATATAAACCTGTGTGTTAGAAACAGCGCGGCCAATTGGAACAGTATTCGCCACCTGTTGAGGATCTGTCATCCGATAGCAGCAGGTGAATGTTGTGTTCTCTGTCGGCCCGTACCCATTGATGAGCGTACACTCTTTTAATTCCTGAAGAAATCTCCTTACATGAGGGACGGATAAAACATCACCTCCTGACAAAAGCTGCCTTACAGACTTTAAATCGTCCAGTCGTTCTTCAGTCATCTGATGAAACAAAGCAGCGGTAAGCCAGAGAACAGTAACTTGATATCTCTGTATAGCCTGACCTAACTCCTCCAACGATGGTGTACCGGATGGAAATACAATTAACCGTGCTCCATTCAATAAGCAGCCCCAAATTTCAAATGTGGATGCATCAAATGAGATGGGAGCAAATTGCAGAAAGACATCTTCCAGAGATATCTTCACATAATTAGGTGCATGAATCAATCGAATTACACCACGATGTATGACACTAATACCTTTCGGCCTTCCTGTTGAACCCGAGGTGTAGATGACATAGGCAAGGTTTTCAGCCGACGTAGTTGTGGCAGGAGTAAGAGAACTTTCCAAATCAATTTTCTCCCTGTCCTGATCCAGAAAGAGCACCTCTGTTTTGTTTTCGTGTAGATTTTCAAGAAGATTATATTGTGTCAGTAATAGCGGTGCTCCTGAATCCTCCAGCATAAATGCCAGCCGATCTTTCGGATATGCTGGGTCCAGTGGCACATATGCCCCCCCTGCTTTGAGAATACCGAGAATTCCAATGACCATTTCGAGGGAACGCTCAACACAGATACCCACCAGCACCTCCGGACCCACTCCCTGCTTCATCAGGTAATGTGCCAGCTGGTTGGCCTTGTTATTGAGTGCCCTGTATGTCAACTGCTGGTCCTCAAAGATAATTGCAATGGCATCAGGGGATTTGTCCACCTGTTCATCAAATAGCTGGTGGATACATTTGTCCCTGGGATATTTTGTCATTGTATTGTTACATTCTTTTAGGATCTGATGCTGTTCAGCCTTTGTTAACATCGGCAGTTGTGAAACAGGCCGGTTCGGATAAACCGCGATGTTTTCCAGTAAGACGAGAAAATGACTTATTAGGCTTTTTATAGTGCCGGCCTTAAACAGGTCTGTGCTGTACTCCAGTTTCCCCCGCAATCCACCAGGGTATTCTTCAAGAATCAGGCTTAAATCTAATTTGGCCGTTTTATTATCAATGTTTACCGATTGAAACGTTAAACCGCTGAACTCCCGTAGTACATCAGGTGTATTCTGCAGGACAAAGATAACCTGAAAAAGAGGCGACAGCATTACATCACTATCCTCATGCACATGTTCGACCACTTTCTGAAAGGGCAGATCCTGATGTGCAAATGCATCAAGAGTCACCTTTTTAACTCTTGCTAAGACATCTCGAAAACCTGGAGAACCGGACAGGTCAGTTCGAAACGCCGATGTATTTACAAAACAGCCTATTATGTCATGTGTCTCGGGATGGTTACGGCCAGCAATGGGCGATCCCACGACAATGTCCTCCTGGCCCGTATAGCGAAATAGCAATGTCTGGAAGGCAGCCAGCAAGGTCATAAAGAGGGTTGCTCCTTCCTGTGAAGAGAAGGTTTTTATCTGTTCAGTTAATGCTTTCGGCAGAGATATGGGTTCACAGGCGCCACGATAATTTTTAAATGATGGGCGGGAAAAATCTGTGGGTAAATTCAGGCTCCGGGGATATCCCTTGAGCTGTTGCTTCCAGTAATCAACATGGGAGTTTATTGCTTCACTTTCCAGCCATTCCTTTTCCCACGCTGCATAATCAGAGCATTGTATCGCCAATTTTTGAAGAGGTGAAGACTGCCCTTGAGAAAAAGCTTCATAGAGAGCAGTTAATTCCCTGAAAATAACTGAAAGAGACCATCCATCACAGACAGTATGGGGCATAGATAGAAGGAAACAGTGCTCAGTTTCAGCAAGTTTGAAAAGTGAAACTCTCAAACATGGACCATGCAAAAGATCAAAAATTTTCCGGGCTTCAGCAGATAATATTTTACTTAACATACTATTCACTCCTGAATAAGAATCTGCACCGCGATCCTCGTCAGAAGATCTCTGCACATCATCAATACCGGTAAGATCCGTAAAAGAAAAATCGAAACCCATATCAGGCTGGACAACCTGGAGAGGGATTCCATCTTTTAACAGAAATACCGTTCTTAATGCCTCATGTCTCCTGACTATTTCCTCGATACTATCTTTAAAAATATTTTGATTAAGCTGGCCGGTAATATAAAACGCTCTGTACGTGTTATAGGCCGGTGAATCAGGGTTAAGCTGATTAAGAAACCACATTTGCTGCTGAGATGCAGATAAGGGGACCGGACCCCTGGTAGTCCTCGGCTTAATAGTCTCCCGGGATGACATGACTGCGGCCCTGAACAATGACTGTAACAGCTCATCAGACTTAGCGTCTTTGAATGAAGCATTTTCACTCTTATCATTCAATGATCCATGTTCAGTCGCTGATTTATACAAAACTTGAGGTTCCATGCTCACTTTTTCTAAATTACTCGCAATTTCCTTACCCAGGGCAAATAACAGCCGGGAATATTTTTCTTCACCTGCGGGCGGTAAGGAATCAAAATTTCTCAGAAGGAGCGGCCTGCACAGTTTTAGGAATCGAATAATTTGTTCGAGAGATATCCCCTTGCTGAGGAAATAAGGAATAGTCCAGAAATCAAACATATACACAGGACAAACCTGAGACTCTTCTACAGTTCTGTATAATCGCTCAACATTGTCACAGGCTTTTTGCCAATCCATAGTGTTATGGCGCCAGCCGTAACCGCTGCCCCTGAGACCATACTGATCGGCTTTCTTATGAACAGGCACATGATGAGCATGAAAATATAGTTCCGCTTTAAAAAATGTAGGTTGAGCATCTTCCATAAAAGCGATGGTGCTCCGGACTGATTTTTCAGTTTCTCCCGGGAAGCCGACGATGAGTGAGACGAAGGTGAAAATACCGCGCTCATGGAGCTTGCGGATTCCGGCCCTGTATTGTTCAAGCTTCACCTTTTTATTCATATGTTCCAGCATTTCCTGGTCTCCTGATTCTATGCCGAGAAAAACTCCTCGACAACCGCTTTCCTGCATCAGGTCAAAGGTTTCATTGTCTGCATGGGAGCACCTGAAGTATGAGAACCAGTGAAATTTGAAATTTCTGGAAATCATCATTCTTAAAATCTCTTTGAATCTTGATTTGGGGACATTAAATGAATCATCAATAAAGGTAAGATATCGGACTCCAGCCTCATGTAGTTGTTTCATTTCTTTTTCGATAGTATCTATGTCACTGTATGACAACTGTCCGGCTATAGACGGAAAATTGCAAAAAGCGCATTCAAAGGGGCACCCGCGGGCCGATCGCATGTAAGCCGTCGGGGTATAAAGTTTCCGGGGGAAAAGGTTCCAGTTGATGCGGTTCTCATTTAAGTCGTTGTCCTCCATTTCTAGTGGAGTCCGTATAAATTGTATAGAGCCGGGAGACTGACTATCGCCGGTCTCAATACTCTTTCCGTCAGGCTCTGCCTGCAGTGCAGGCCTGAATATAAGGTTGGGAACTGATCCAAGACCTTTTCCTCCCCCATTTCGAAGCTCATCCAATACCCTGGACAAAGTAAGTTCACCCTGAGGACTATTGATATATATATCCGCCTCCAGCTTTTCAAGGATATAATCCTGGGATGTATAATCATCTGATGAAGTACAGATACTTGATATATATGGGCCACCAACAATAATTTTTGTATCCGGACTGATTCTTCTTATATGCCGGACAAGTTCTACAACAGGATACTCGGAAATGTAATACGTAGTGGTTAAAGCCACTGCAGTTGGTTTTAATCTCAAACGCTCCTCAAAGCGTTCTTTTTCGACATTATAGAAGTTAATACTGTCAACATCAAATCCCCTCCGAGTGAGAAATGATTTTAAATAGCAGACCGCAAGGTTCGGCAGCTGCATCAAATGAAGATGAACAGGTTCGTCAATTGCATCAGAAAGAATAGTGTTGAAAACATCTGTATAATGCATCCATTCGCCCTGAAACTGAATAACACCATGCAATAAATGACGGTAAGCACCTGTGTGCTTTTTCATTACTTCATAATTCGCTATATTCTTCTCGAGCTCTAACTCGTTAAAGCCGACAATCAGACAATCCACAATTCTGCTCCCATTAATTTCACTTATTTTTCGGGCTATGATTGAAGTCGCTGAATGAACCACTATCGCTGTTATCAATCAAGAGGTATCACCTCAACATAATCTGGAAATGCGTGGACCTGCTCCAGACTGTTTTCGAGAATCAATAGCTTGTCAACTCTGGAAACTTCTTCAAACCCCGCAAAACGATAGGTAATTTCCATCATCCTGTTCCGGCCATTGGGCATAAATTCAGCCCTCAGAGGGATATTGTTTTTTTTTGCACGCTGCATTATATAACTCAGCATTATCGCGCCTACTCCCCGTGACATCACGCGGCAGGACATGAGCAGCAGTTTAATCGTCCAGGCTTCAGGCATGGTTTCGATCATAGCCAATCCAATATGACCATAGCTCCCGTACTTATCTTCAAGCCTTGCCATGAGCAGTATGTGCTGATCAGATTGACAAAAATGGTTCAGTTCATCATATGAGTATGTGTAACCGGTTGCGTTCAGCTGGTGTGTGCGGACTGTTAATTCTTCAGCACGATGAAGGTCTTCTTCTGCTGCATTGATAATGGTCAGTTTCATACCCAGGGAGGCCAGAAAACTTTCTTTGGGACCGTTAAAGTTTTCTTCCTCACTGTTGCGCCTCATATCATTTAAATACAGTTCCCTTCTTAAGCGTGAATCACTTGTAACAAAGCGCGGATTTAATTCAGGCAAATCCAGCAGACTGTCAATATCAGCGGCATCAATACTGAACACATCAGGCAGGGAAGTAACGACCTCCTCTCTTTCAAAAGGCTGATCATCAATAAATGCAAATGCGTCGAGAGAAATATTGAGAGATTCAGCGATTTTTTCGATATATGAAGACTTGGAACTCCAACCAATCTGAGGGTACAGGAAGTATTCCTGCAGTCCATACTCCTTGAGTTTCTGCATGGCAGTGTCATAATCATTTTTGCTGGCGATTGACTGCAATATACCCCGGGAGTCCAGTGAATGAATAATAGACGAGATATTTTCACGAATAAGAACATTCTCATCTTCGAGCAGAACACCATGCCAAAGTGTATCATCAAGATCCCAGACAACACACTTGATATACATATTTTTTCTCCCCTTGTTTAAAGACAACTGAGAAGGGTTGTCAGAGGGCATATTATTTGCCATTGTAGTGCCAGTTATCGTTACTCAGCATATTCACGATATGCGTAGTCAGCAATCTTGATCTGATGTATCTGGCTTGTGCCTTCAATTATTTCCATGATCTTTGCATCTCGGAGATGCCTCTGGACTGCACTATCACTGCTGCAACCAACTGCTCCATGGACCTGGACAGCATTACTGGCTATGGTGCATGCCATCTTCGAGGTAAAATATTTTGCCACCATGATCTCCATGATGGCATTCTCATGTCCCTCTTCCTGCATTTGTCCCGCCTGATAACATAGCAATCGGCCCGCCTTCAGATTCACAGTCATGTCAGCAATCATTTCCTGAATTAACTGGTGATTCTTTAAATAATCACCAAACTGTCTTCTATTACTAGCATAATTAATACAGGCTTCAAGACATGCCTGTCCAATACCCACACATCCCCAGGCAATACTGTACCGCCCAAGATTGAGTGCTGTAATGCCGACCGGAACAAAACCAAAGCCTGCCCTGCCAACAAGATTCTCCTGTGGAACAGAGCAATTATCAAAGTACAGCTCTGCCAGCATCGAAGCCCGTACCCCAAGCATTCCCCCAATCGGAATTTTTGTCAGCCCCGGGGTGTCTTTTTCCACAAGTACGGCAGACAGTTTCCCCCGTTTCTTGCCAAAAACAAGGAACAGATCAGCAATCTGGCCA
The DNA here is from genome assembly GCA_947259645.1 of Thermodesulfovibrionia bacterium. Classification (GTDB taxonomy): domain Bacteria; phylum Nitrospirota; class Thermodesulfovibrionia; order UBA6902; family UBA6902; genus Glo-13. The sequence goes on from CAMYND010000047.1 coordinate 38,363, forward strand.
AGGGTAATCCATTTTTTATGGCCATTGATAATAAACTTAGAATCATCAGCGTCAGTGAAAGATGTTTCAATATGCATTGCATCACTTCCTACTTCAGGTTCAGTAAGGGCAAACGCTGCAATCGTTTCGCCGGAGGCAATCCTTCCGAGCCAGCGCTCTTTCTGCTCTTCACTTCCCCATTTGTGGATGGTAAGAGCTACCATGTTCTGCATCATCATAAAGGCTCTTACTGACGCACAGCCCCGGCCCAGTTCTTCATTCAGAAGACCATACGTAATGTAATCCATTGCATGACCACCATATTGTTCCGGTAACACCGCACCAAAATATCGTTTCCGGGCCAGTTTTTTAATAAGTTCATCTGGTATTCGCTCTTCTTTGTCATGCTGATTTGCATGAGGAATTATTTCTTTATTGACGAAATCCCTGAAAGCAGTTTGATTTCTTTTCTGCTGTTCACTCAGTTTAATTTCCACTATCAAATCCTTAATATTTGTTCATTAAAAGATAACCGCACAGACAATTTAATATCAGCCTTTATGTCTTATTTTCAATCAGGTTATCCATAGCATTGATTGTTCTGAAATTATCGAGTTTAAGATCCCTGTCTTCAATTGTTATGGTAAACTCTTTTTCCAGAAATGTGATTAATTGCATGGCAAAGAGCGAATTGACCAGGCCTCCTCCGAAGATATCGGTATCATCGTTCAGTTCATAATTACGTATATACCGGACGAGGAAAGTTTTGATCCTGGTTTTCCTGTCATTCATATTTCATTAATCCATTTGTCCAGTAACTTTATTGCATCAATCGGTATAGTGATAAAACCCTTTACCGCTTTTCCTGCCGTATAAACCGGCATCTACCATTTTTTTCAATAACGGACACGGCCGGTACTTGCTCTCTTTAAAATTATCATGGAGTGACTCGATAGAATAAAGAATTGTATCAAGACCTATCAGGTCCGCTGTTTCGAGAGGTCCCATCTTGTGACCAATACAACTTTTAAATATCCTATCCACATCCTCAGCAGTTGAGACTTGTTCCTGCAAAAGATAAATAGCCTCATTTATTGTTAACATCAGGACACGATTTGAAACAAAGCCGGGAGAATCATTTACCACGACGCCTTCTTTTCCCATCTGCCGAAGCAGCTTTTTTGCATTTTCCACTGTTTCCTCAGAAGTGTGATAACCACGAATAACTTCAACCAGAGGTTTCATAGCAACGGGGTTCATGAAATGCATGCCGATAACTTTTTGTGCTCTGCAAGTCAAAGATGCAAGACGGGTAATAGGGATAGTAGAAGTATCAGATGCAATAATACATTCTTTGGGGCAAATGCCATCCAGTATGGGATATATTTTCTCTTTTATTTTCCATTGTTCGGTCACATTTTCTATGACAAAGTCAACTTCGTGCAGTGATTTATAGCTGGAAGTAAATTGAATCTGACCAAGTACTTCGCCAGAAGAGAGAATTTCTTCACCCTTATGGAAGAGCTTTTGCATGCGCATGTATTCTTGTAGTTCTTGCTTTGCATTATCCAGAATCTCCGATGTGACATCGACCAATATTACCCGATGACCTGTCTGAGCCAGGTTAAGAGAGACTCCCCTGCCCATGATGCCGGCGCCAATAACGCCTATGACGTGAAATTTCATTTTTAGCCTTAACCCTTGAAGCCCGTTACGTGTCAATACATTATTAATATATTCTTCATTTTCTGATTACGTGCTTATTCTATAATATTGGAAAGGGGTTTTCAAAACACAACAAACCACTTTCGATTAGCTAAAACTGATCTTTATTCTCGTCACTCTGTGCGCTTTTTATACATAGTAGCTAAAGCATCTCCATAATTCTTCATATGATGTGGTGTTATCCCACTGCCTTCGATTACTTTGTCTGTGCTTTGCGAAGATACGTATTGAGCAACTTAGCCCA
>CAMYND010000048.1 GCA_947259645.1 Thermodesulfovibrionia bacterium
GTCTGGGTGTGACAGGTGTTGCAAACATAGTTCTGCACGTTCATATCCTGTACAAACATCGGATTGGCTGCAAAACTGTAGGGGCCGGTCTTTGCTTCATAGACAATCTCGTTACCGCGAATCTCAGTCCTGACAAAGCTCTTATTATTGTTACCGCGGAAGTTGACCTGATTAAACATCGGGTTATGGCACTCCACGCACATAACATCCATCAGAGAGCCCGTTGTCGGGTCTATGTAGGTGTCACTGTAATGCCTTTCAACAATCTTGGTTGAGCCTGTTCCGTCATGACAGCTCAGGCATGCACTGTTCGGGATCGGATTACTTGCCGAATAGGTATCCGGTGTTACATGGCAGAGTTCACAGTCAAATGCGGTATGCGGGGGTGGTGGTGGAGCTATATTCGGCTGGAACCCTTCAAGATGCATGTGGCAAACAGAGGCACAGTTTGTACCATCATTATGGGACTGTCCACCAGGCGCTGATCCATCGTTCTGATGATGGTTTGTCTGAGTATGACATGTGTTGCAGATATAGTTTTCTACACTCATGTCTGGTACGGTAGCAGGGTCTGCTGCAAAGCTATAGTTGCCAGACTTTTCTTCGAAGGCGATATCATTTCCGCGAACTACATTCCTGATAAAGTGCAAATTGTCATTACCTCGGAAATTTGTCTGGATGACCATCGGGTTATGACACTCTACACAATCAAGGTCCATCAGCATTCCGGTCGTTGGATCTATGTAGTTATCACTAAAGTGACTGATCACCTTTTTATCTGATCCGCCGCCTGCGTTTCCAGGGGCCGCAGCATCGTGGCAACCGAGACATACTTCTTTCGGTATATCTGCATTCGGTACATAGGTGTCCGGTGTTATATGACATACCTCGCAATCAAAGGCATCGTGAGGTGCAGGTACTGTTACATTCGGCAGAAAGCCTTCGATATGAGGATGACATGCCGCGCAATCTGTACCATTATTATGGTCCTGACCGCCCGGTGCGGTACCATCTGACTGATGATGGTTTGTCATCGTGTGGCAGGTCTCACAAATATTTTCATTATATGGAGGTCCATCAGCAAACGAACCCGGTCCAGTGCGTGAGGTGAATTCGATGATACTTCCTGGGACCACACTGCTCGCAATGATTGGCCTAATAAACTTCAGGTTCGGTTGTTCAAACATCGGATTATGGCACTCTACACAGTCTTTTCCGCTGTGAGCCATTACATTAGGAGCACTGCCAAAATCCTGCGGGAACTGGGTCTTCAATGTGCCAGTATCTGTATGGCATTGCTCACACTTGGAATTCGGTATCGGAGCGCTGAAATCATTCAGGCTCACATGGCAGTAATCACAATTGTTTACAAACTGCTCTGTGTCATGAGGCGGAGGAGGAGTTCCTCCAGTTGGAGCAAATCCGTCACCATGAGGGTGACACTGTGTGCAGTTCGTTTCATCATTGTGGGACTGTCCGCCCGGCGCTGTACCGTCACGCTGGTGATGGTTCGTCTCAGTGTGGCACATCTCACAGATGTTTGCTGTATGGGGCGGTCCATCGGCAAACGAATTAGGACCTTCAGGGGCTGTGAACTCAACAAACTCTTCTATGCCCTTGGGGTCGTAACAGATATATTCTTTAATATACTTCCCGTAGTCAGTTCCAAAGGTATTGTTCTGCTCCTGGGCGTGTGGATTATGACACACGACACATCCTTCCGGGCCCTGGGTCCACGTTGTATGCAGGTTAACATTCGGTGCACTGCCAAATCCGTAGGGCGGATCAAGGGGGTACATTTCCTTGAACGTTCCATTCAGCGGATCTGATGTGTCCGCCGGGTCAGCATGGCAGCGCTGACAGGCATACCGGATGGGATTACTTGAACTTGCAGCATCATGGCATTTTTCACACTGAAGAGCACTATTATCAGGATGAACCGTATTATCAGGATTTAATAATGTAAAAAAGTGAGGACCATCTTTGGGACTCGAGGCCGTTGTACAGCTTCCAACACAGTCACTGTCAGCGCTGTCTGCCTGTGAATCGCAGTCGTTATCAATAAAGTCATTACATGTGCCCCTCAGAGGATGTTCCACATTGCCGGGGAAACGATCCGGATTGTTATCATCACAGTCATTAGCACAAATAGGCACGCCATCTCCGTCGTTATCTACGTCTCCAAAGAGATCAAGTCTCCCGTCGCAGTTGTTGTCCTTACCGTCACATATACGCGCGGCTCCGGGGAATACAGCTGCATCCGTGTCATCACAATCACCCTGGGCAACGGTCCAGCCGTCTCCATCATTGTCTCCAGTTGGGGAACTGCAATCTGTATCGCCACTGTCTGTAGTGCCGTCGCAGTCATTGTCAACTGTATCGCTGCAGGTGGCATCACCAGCAGGGCCCTCGTTTCCGGGGGTTCCGGGCATACAAGTGTCTGATGTTGATCCATTGCTGCAGGTTAACAGGCCTGTTGACTCGCAGGCGCCAGTTCCACAGCTCGTCGTAACTATTACAAAACCATCATCAGCTGTTCCGTCACAATCATTGTCTACTCCGTCACAAGTTGTGTCAGACGCACCAGGATTGATGTTCATGTTGTTGTCATTGCAGTCCATGCCCAGACAGTCGGCGCCCATGCCGTAGCCGTCTCCATCATTATCAATACAGTCAACCGGACAGTCTTCAGCAGTGCCGTCACAGTTCTCATCTATTGCATTGCCACATACTTCCGCTGCTCCGGGGTTGATCGCTGCATCGCTATCATTGCAGTCCATGCCCAGACAGTCGGCGCCCATGCCGTATCCGTCTCCATCATTATCAATACAGTCTACCGGACAGTCTTCAGCAGTGCCGTCACAGTTCTCATCTATTGCATTCCGTAACCGTCTCCATCATTATCAATACAGTCTACCGGGCAGTCTTCAGCAGTGCCGTCACAATTCTCATCTACTGCATTGCCACATACTTCCGCTGCTCCGGGGTTGATCGCTGCATCATTATCATTACAGTCCATGCCCAGACAGTCGGCGCCCATGCCGTATCCGTCTCCATCATTATCAATACAGTCTACCGGGCAGTCTTCAGCAGTGCCGTCACAGTTCTCATCTATTGCATTTCCGCATACCTCGGCTGCACCGGGATTTATGTTCATGTTGTTGTCATTACAGTCAATTTCAGATCCATTTGGACACGATGGATCTCCGTTTGATCCATACCCGTCTCCATCAGCGTCAACACACAACGATGCGCACCCGCTGTCTGAAGAGTCTGTCAGGTTGTCACAGTCATTGTCTATGTTGTCATTGCAAGTTGGATCACCTGTCGGACCTTCGTTGTTGCCCGGATATCGGTTCGGGTCATTATCATTACAGTCCCCAGCACACCAAGGCACTCCGTCTCCATCCGCGTCTACATCACCGATAAAGTCCGGCCGGTTGTTGCAGTCACTGTCCTTGCCGTCACAGATTCTGAGCGCACCAGGATAGACATTAGCATCATCATCATCACAGTCAAGAGGAGTTAATGTGCAGTTTACGCCCGAAAAAAAACCGTCATTATCACTATCAACACAGCCTGTTTGTGATAATGCCGGTGTGGCAAAGATAAATCCTGCGGCTATAAACGAAATGAAAAGAACAAACGCAATAAACTTTCTTTTTTCAGTCATCAGGTCCTCCGGACAGAGATTTTTTATGTAAAATTGTAAATGGTATCAGTCATAATGATGCAATCATAAAAAAAATGAGAAATAGTGTATAGAAATTCACGTATAGATAAAGATTAACAAGCAAAAGATATGCCACTAAAATACTATTTAATATCAATACGTTACTATTTCGCATAATTAATAATCATGTCATTGTGACAAATTAACATGTCATAGTGGCATGAATTTAACGTAAAAAACGTTAACGTAATCTATTTTTACACTTTTTTAGAGTAAAATGTCGATAGCTCTTACATCTCTGCTCGTCTTTCGAATCTCTTTGCTTAAGTTTCCCCTTTTATTTACCGACAATAGAGGGGAACATGTTAAACTGTAGTTAATTGGAATCACTCATGAACATTGCCTCCCAGTTCTCAAAAGCGAGCGTGCTTTCTCTCAACCATGAGAAGCCTGATTTTTTGAGGAACTCCTTTCTCATGTTATTACTCATTTTATGTTTAATTGCTTTTGGCTGCTCATCCATCTGGACACCATCAGATGATGAAATTATCAGACTTGTCAAAGACCACTATCTATTCTTCAACAGTGGAGAGAGTATTGCGGTGAAAGCGCTAACCCGCAAGGAGTATTTAAAAGACTGTGAATGTTATCCAATTGATATAACTATACTCCGTTCAGGCAGAAATATCGAAAATAAGACATTTTACATTCATAAAAACAGAGAAGGGGATTTGGAGATTAAAAGATATAAATCCGGGGTCAAGAATTCGGCAACATACTAAGTCCCAGTCCTGAACTTACCTAGGTGCAGGCAGGATCCCGGTGTTTAAGGGACTTGTTCAACTCGAGCGCTCTTCCGCTGCACCCACCCATGCATCCCGAAAGGTCAGGGCATTCCCTGCACTCTTCAGGAGCTTTACGAATACTTTTTACTAATTCCTTTTTCGAATCAGCCGTGAGTATCTTCTTAAGCGTTGTTTCTTTAAGATTTCCAAGTTTTTCAGGCATTGACGGGCAGGGATAGACCAAACCATCGGGCGCTATATAGACCATGCTGTTACCTGCCTGACAACCTCCCCCGGGAAAGGCCGCCTCAGGATAAAATATCTTCCACAAAAAGGGATCATGTATCGTAATATTCATGGTGCTTATATCAACTTCTTTTAATTGTTCGGTAAGCTCTTTTCCCTCTTCCCGTGCTATATAAAAACAATCTTCATTTTCTGTAAGACGCTGCATCGGAAATACAAGACGGGTAATATGGTTATTGAGACAGAAGGATGCTGCTTCAGGAATCGCTCCATAGCTATCCTTAGTCACCTGATAGGATACTCCAATAGTTATACCGCTGTTTTTATACTGCCGCACGAGTTCAGCTGTCCTTTCAACGTCACTGATTACAGAGGCATTTACAAGAATTTCTTTAACGTTCAGTTCAGAGAGTCGCGCAATTGTGGAAGAATCAAGGGCAGAAGGAGCCAGGGTAAGGGTTACGGAAATCATTTCACTTTTGAGCGTCTCAAGTATTTCCATGCATGAGTGACTTAATGGAACACCGGTATCAAGTAAATTCAGGGTGAAGAATTTCAACTCCACAATCTCTTTGCTGATAGCTTTGCAGTCCATCACAGAGTTGTGATGCTCAGATGTAAGGTCCCAGTATATTCTGATCGGGAAGGCCAGTTCTTTAAGATTCATTTTTCCAGCAGTGGGGATCAGGATTGTTCATGTCCCCGGTGAGGGCAAGCGTACGGGCAGTACACCCGCCAAGGCAGTCAGATTTACTGTCACAACTGAGGCATTTGCCCTGTGGTTCCTTGTTCCGCATCTTGTGCAGGACCGGTGATTCATTCCATATCTTCATGAGATCATCAGTACAGATATTTCCCACGACAATCGGGATAAACCCGCAGGGGGTAATGTCACCGTTTGATTTAATATTCAGAGAGAGTTTCCCGCACACGCTCCCTTTCACGAGTGTTTCTTCACCTGTTTCCCCCAGTTGTGAAATAATCGGATCTTCAAGGGAAATACGAAGACCATTCACTTTTTTCCTGAGCTCAATGGCCCTGATATAAAAATCACGCCACTCCAAAGGGGTTAGATCGAGAATATCTTTATTGGCGAAGCCAAGGCCTGAACATTTAAAGTTGTGGAAGTTGATATTTGCCACTTCCGATGACAGCGCCATCTCGACCAGGCCATCAACATCTTCAATGTTTATTTTGCATATAACCGAAGAAATGGATGTTTCAATGCCCGCTCCCTTTAAATATTTCAATGCTTCAATAGCCCGTGCATGGCTCCCTTTAATTCCCCTGAAATTATCATGGATATCAGGTTGAGGACTGTCGATGCTGATGCCGACCTTTGCAAAGCCGGCTTCCTTTAACTTCCCGGCCATGTCCCGGTCTATCAGGTATCCATTGCTGTTCATCGATACTGCAAAACCAAGGTCAGATGCCCGCCTCGCGATCTCCAGAAGGTTTTTTCTCAAAAGAGGCTCTCCGCCTCCGAAGTTGATGGAAAAGACCTTTGCCCTTGAGAGCGTATCAAGAATAGTAAAGACCATTTCAAGGTCCAGTTCCTCTTTTGTGTCGCTTCGACTGTAGCAATGATTGCACGCAAAATTACATTTATTGGTAATCGCCCAGTTAACGGTCAAAGGCGACGACGGTATGAGATCATTCTTCATATATAAGGCCTTCCTCCTTCATCTCAGACAGGAATGTTTTGATATCTTCCCTCAGGACCTCCTCTTCAACTTCAAACCCTTCCTGCAGGCTTGCAACGATTTCATCAAGGCTCTTTCCGTCGAGCAGTTTCCAGATTTCCGTACCCAGGATATTCAGGGAATGCATCTTTCCGGAATGGAGGATAATGGATGTCCCGATGTCAGCAACATCTTCCCCTGTTTCAAGCCCCTGGTTTGCCTGGTCCCTGGACTCATCCTCTTCTCTCCACATTGCGTCGGGATTTCTGAATATCTTCATTAAACGTCCACCTTTAAACCGTAATAGATGCGAATACAAGGGGTTCCTTGCCGTTGTTCCTCACACCATGAGCTTCACCCTCCGGGGCGACAACAATATTTCCCCGTTGTATAGTCTGGGGTTCCCGGTCATGTGAAAGAAACTCACCACCCCCCTCCAGCACGACCCATATGTGGTCTCCGTCATGGACATGGGGTTTAATCTCCTGACCCGGTTTCAGGTTCATGAGATTCATCTTCGACCTATTGCCCTCCCAGAGAGCTTCTTTAGACGGCTTGTCATCATTAAATTTCTTAAACTTCTGAATATCAAGAATTATGTTCTTCATTCATTCTCCGATTCTATTTTATAAGATTCACGTTTCATTATTATGTCATAAATCTGTAAATTCCCTGAAGCACAGCAGCAACCCTGTTAAAAAAGTAGGTCATGGAAGATACGGTCAGTTCATCTTCATGCACAACTGAGCCGGAATAGGTAACACCAAATTTCGACAGCAGGCGGTTGGCATCAGTCCAGTCCTTTTCTGATCCATCGCGAGCAGTCCCGGAAATGATAATCATGCTTCCGCCATCTTTGGTAAACCTGGATATTCTCTCCTCTTCAGCCTCCGAGAAACAGCAGTCCGCTCCTGATTCACCCAAAATAATCCAGACCTGGCTGTACTGCTCGAGCAGTTCTTCCGAAAGTTCAGGCGTTTCCTTTCTGTCCGTAACAGTAAGTGAGTAGAGTCCCTGCTTTTTAAGTATATCGGGAGCGCTCTTGTTAAATTCATCCATACCCAGACCCGAAATATGAAATGTATTGTATATCAGGATCGTGTTGGTGTTCAGGGAGTTATTATGTTCTTCAAGCCATCCCGCAATATTTGCAATATACTTACCATTGTCGTACCTGCCGGATGATTCATTCAGGAACCTCTCGAAGCTGGAGTCAAAAACAATTCCCCCGCTACCGTCAAGATCATTTCCATAGGTTGCGACCATATTATTTCCGCCCGGGTTCATGGCAATCTTCACATTCTTGTCTATTTTTCTAATGACTGCCGATGTTCCGCCGGAAACTGAAGCAACTCCCCTTAAAAGGGGATTGTCCGTGTCTACATTGGGCACGAAGAAGAAGAACTGAAAGGAGTATGCGAGCAGTATGGTTCCGAAAATACAGATGAACATATACAGGCCAAAAACTCGTTTTTTGAATATTGTCCAGAGCATTATCATGGTAGGCACCGCTGTCACCGGTCCGCCAATCAGAAAAGCGAGGCCTGCCCCTCCGTTTAATGTTCCATCAAGAGTGCTTTTTATATGATAAAGAATGCTGGACGCGCTGATCTGGTGAAGGAATATGGGAACTGTCCCAAGGGTTACCCAGACGATATTGAAGGTCCCCTCACGGCCAAACATGCTGTATATCCATTCTGAAGGCATATACCGTTCAATAATCGCGCCGACTGTAATCCCAACCAGAACATACTTGCCGACAAGCCAGAGCATGTCTGATGACTTTGCCAGGAATATAACAAACATGTTTTTTGTTTTACGGGCAACCCTGTTGCCGAACTTTTCTTTACAGTTGCAGCGGAGATTTTCATCCGGATAATTATGGTCATGGAAGTCGCCTCTCGGTATTGCGCCTTCGACAAGCAATGTATCAATCTGAAATCCTCTGTTTCTCAGCATATGTGTTACCAGACCGGCAAAAATCCCCATTGAGAATGCCGCAACAGTCCTGATAACAGTCCATTGAGGCCCGAGATCGTTCAGGGTGAGCAGGTACGCCGACGGGCTGATCAGAGGGGAGGACACAAGCAGCGCCATAACCGGGGCCAAAGGCAGTCCGGCAAAGATAAGGGAAACTGCGGTCGTTAATATTCCGCAGGCGCAGAGAGGAGTTAATACTCCCACCATTGACGCAAGAAATATACTCAAGACGCCATATTTTATGAGAGAGTTCCGCAACTTGATAGCAAGCTTGTATGTGCGGATCAGACCGGCAAGAAAAACACCTACCATGAAATAAGGGAAGACTTCCCATAGTTCCGCCACAACACCATGGCTGTCAAAAATAAGCTCCCAGAGTTCCTTTCCCAGAAGTATCGGGAATGACTGATTTACTGAATCCGGTATTGAGGGATGGCTGCTCGGGCCATAGACCCAGACATGCCAGATTACGAGTGACAAAGAAGCGAGAATAAGAAAAAGGAGAGTTTTATTTACCGCCCTGGATGAAGCTCCATGAAGTTTGCATTCTTCATTTTGTGTATTACTGTTCGTTTTCATTCAAGTCCGGTCTGATATTCAGGAGCAATCCCGCTGCCTCTCTCTCTGTACAGAAGACCGATCGTGAACAGTATTACAAGTCCGATTATAACGGCCATCTTTCCTTCATAGGGGGTACCAGCGGCATTTCCGCCCAGGCCCCAGTTCTGGACCAGCGCTGCTCCGGTGAGCATTCCCAGCACCGCTGCCCCTGCGTCAGTGTCGCCCTGTCCGGCTGTTACTAATTGCCGTAACGGGCACCCTTTTATAAGTACGGATCCAAAGCCGACCATGAGCATCCCGAGAAACGCCCATCCGTAACTTTCATTTGAACTGGGCTGGCCGTGCCATCCCAGAGAAAACTGCCCTGTCAGAAGACTGGCAAAAAATGCGACAAGAAAGAAGGATACTATCCCCATTAACAGACCCGTGGATTTGGGACATCCCTTCACTTCCCTCGGCCCCCACAGGAATATTCTCGCAATCCCTCCGGTGATGCAGAACCCTGACCTCTGAGCCAGAACGCCGACAATAAGCCCGGCTGCCAGGGACAGATAAACAGGCGCGTAGAGAGCTCCGGCACCTTTGGTGCTTAATGAGATAAAGGAAGGCTTTATAAAAAGAAACACAAGGAGAAAAAACATCAGACCCGGGACAAGGTAGCCATTGCCTGCAGGTGACGGCGTTGCCCTGCCAATCCTGAATCCTCCGTCAAGAAACTGCATGCCGATAAACACACCAGCTACCAATCCTCCGAGCCCAATAAGGGCGGTCAGGTCTCCAGCTGATATCCTGTATACCATTTTCACGGGACAGCCTATGAATATGGAACATCCTATAATCAGAAGAATCCCGACAAAAAATCTTAAAAGAGGGGAGCCGTTTGACGTTGATTTAAAGTCCTTCTTGTAGACTGAGATTAAAAAAGAACCGAGCACAAACCCTAAGATTTCCGGCCTGATAAACTGCATTCTCGTGTTACCGTGCAGTCCCAGGGAACCGGCGATATTCTCCATAAAACAGGATACACAAAACCCTGTATTCGCCGGGTTTCCAAAATAGGACAGAATAACGCCAGCAAGTCCTATAAAACCGCCTGTTACGATAAACTTAACCACAGCTTCCCGCTATCCTCCTCTCAAGGTAATAGATAGTTTTCCTCGACTCTTTCACTGATTCGTTCCCGGGGTCTGCATCAAGACTTTTCTCAGCCTCAGCAAGTGCCTCCCTTACCGCAACCTGTATTTTTTTCCCCTGAAAAAGAGGGGTATTTTTATCGAGGTAATCCGGGTTCAGGTCAACTGCCTCTTTGTATTCAGGCATTGCATTAAAGAGTTGCTGTTTCCGCATAAAAATATCGCCCATCACCATATGCGGTTCTCCATCATAAGGATATTTCTGAATGAGTTCTTTAACCATTATTTCGGCTTTCCCAAGGTTGTTCGACTCCATAAGATTTTTTATAGCTTTCACTTTACTGACAACTTCCTCATTTACCGGCACAAAGCCCGCAATGGCTGCTTTTTTCTGAATATTCTTTTCCGGATCTGCTTCGCTTTTGTACACGTTAGCGAGCACAACAGAGCTGACTACAAGAATAATTATTACAATCATCGATATTTTATCCAGCCTGTCCATTAATACCTCTGATAGGGCGGCATATTTGTTCTCTTCGCCATCTCGCGAAGTGAGTCAAAATCTTTGTCGCTGATTTCTTCATAGCCATCCACAATGGCCCTGTCAAGGACCTTTAAGGTCTGACCTTCAAACTCAACGGTATCATCTTCCGTTATATCAAGCAGCACCTGTTTAAATTTTTTTGCAAATGCATCGTCAACTTTCTGGGTTGCGCCGAAGTTACAGTAGGGCATATGTTCTGATTTGGCAATAATGGTAAAGTCATCCTCATTAATCCTGCCGTCTTCTACCATCCGCTCAAAGTCCAGCAGCGGTGCGGCGCCTGCATCAAATTTATTAAAGAGAACTCCGTATATAACCTTTTCATGTTTGAACGACCCGCGAGGGATGGAATAAAAAGCAAGGTCTTCGTCAGGGTCAATACCTTCCTTTAACAGGATATCTACCTGGGCCATATAGGATGTCGGGCCAAGCATGGGGCCGAAAATCATGGTCTTGTCTTTCAGGTCCTTCACTGTTTTTAACCCGCTTTTTTTAGACGATATGATCATACCCTGCGCTTTGTATCCGAGGGACCCGTTTTTTTCTGCCGCGAGGATCTCCACCCCATGGTTTCTATGCATGATGGCATAGAGCAATGAATTCGTATGGGTAAAATGCAGGTCATCCACCTGTTTTGTAAAATCAGCAGTGTCTATAGCCACCATTTCAAAATTAACATCTAATTTTTTACTCAGGTAGGCGACAAACGGCTCAAAGCGCTGAAGCGTATCCAGCCTGCTGTTGCAGATCATGAAACCGATCTTGTACGTCGGCTTCTCCTCTTTAGGAGCAGGCGAAGTACATGACACAACAAACACAAGCGTGAGAAGCACTATGAGCAGTCTTATGGCAATATTACCTCTTCCCATAGAGCCTCCTGTGCATGTACATAAGTGACCCGATTCCTAACATCACAAAACCGGCATACACGTAGGGTAATCCAGGGTCATTCGTGATCTGGATTCCGGCATAGGGCCGGCCGTATTCGTCAACGTCCACCTGTGTATTGTGGAAATTAAGTTTGTCCCATGTTAAAGGACTGTTTACTTCGGAGGTCCCCTCGGCAACTACTTCAGAATTTTCCAGCACCGCAAGATCAACCCACATCCTCTTGAGGCTTGGAGTTTTATAGGCAACCAACCTGAAGTCAAAGGGGAAATCCGCAGGAAGTTCCTTTCGTCCGTCTGTATTGGCTGTCCCGATTTTCCGGTCACCCTGGTACACACTGAGCCTGAGGTTCCTTGATGGAAATTCAACTGTTTCAGGCATAATGTCATACCCTTCCAGCTGAAAACGTTCCCCGGTGTTCAACTCGAACAGTCCGACCTTTTCGTCTGCCCTGAGAACCCCTACTTTCAGGGGAAAGGAATAGTAGTCCATATTAATTTTCTTCACTTTCAGATCTGCTCCCAAGGGGACATCTTTCTTTACATCCCAGCGGTATACTGTATCCACGGATGTCCCTTCGTAAATATTTACTGTTGCTATATAACCGAACGAGCTTATCACAACGCCCGTAAACGTCAGAAGAGTACCAATGTGAATCACCAAAACTGATTTCGCAAGGGTCTTGATCCGCTGAAGAGTGCACAGTATCAGGTTCAAGCCCAGAAAACCAAAAATTATGCTGCCAACTATCCCGAGAGAGATATCTTCCGGTGTGTCCCTGAGTGTTCTCGGTATCAAAAAAACACAAAGAATCAGAAAGAGTATTATCGTTAACTTCTTTGATGCGAGAAAGTTGTATAACCATTCAAACCTCTTCAATACTCCCGACACTGGCCTTTCTATTATATGAGCTTCTTCGATTTCAGAAAATCCTTTGCTACACTTTTTGGTTCTTTCCCTGATTCAACTGACTTAATCATCTTTGTATAAGCAGAATCATTGATCTTGCTGCCCAGTTTGTTAAACAGCCTGGGCAGGGCCGGGAAATTATTCAGTATCTCTGTCCTGAGAATAGTAGCGGTATAAGATGAAATCCCGCTCTCGCTGCTCTTTTTAAATCCAAAGGGCTTAAGCCAGATGAGCCCCTTTTCCTGCTCATATGTCGCCTTTACCTTCTTGTATGCTATTTTTGCATCTTTTTCTTCCGGCATATTTAGATAATTCATCGCACTCGCGGTATTTTCAATTGAGATATCAACCACCTTCTCTTTGACCGCATCATAAATCCCTTCGAGATCATCGTAAAAATAGACCTCCACAGTTGTTCCGGTTCTTTCATTCACAAGGGTAGAGAGTATTTGACCAAGAACCTTTCCCTCCGTGGTTTTGGTAACCCCCACAATCAGGGTCTTGCCCACACATGCATCTGCTGCTGGCGACAGAAACATGAGAATCACAAAAAAAACGATAGCTTTCTTCATACCGCAACTCTCCTTTAGCTACTCGTAAGCAACTGTCCGCTCAAAATCAAACCATTCTTTATTAAGCGTTATTATTACTTTCTTTACTATGACATTAATCATAAAATCATTTCTTTACAACACGTTTTACTACAATATCAACATCTGTTTTATCAATTTTTACAAGCAATTGCTTGCTCAGAGTATACGCGTCACCAGGGGGAAACCGAGAAGCCCCGCCTAAGTGGTATTCACCGCTTGGAACATACAAGGTGTAAACACCTTTTTCACTCACCCAGGATGAAACATAATCAGGTATTCTGGCCATATCTTCACTCCTGTTTGCAAAGACATAGACGTCTGTTACAGGTTTACCGTCTTCATCAATGATTCTGCCTGTTATCTTAAATGGCCGTTCCATTGTCTCTCTTTTCATTCTGATCGCCTCTTTCAGGTCTGCAACTACAAAATTCATCTCAGCTTCATCAGACTCCAGTTCCAGCTCTTCCGGGTCTCCAGAATGTTTGTCTCCGGGCATCAAAGGTCCAAAATCCTCTGCCTTTTTGAGCCTCGCCACCACCCAGTACTGACCTTGCGGCATGACAAGAGAATAAACCCCGTCCTTATTGGTTGGCGCTGATATAAATTCAGCCGCCCTTCTAACTTCAGGGCTTGTGTATACATACACCATAGCACCTTCAACAGCCCTGTCTTCAACATCAGAGACCATTCCTTTTAAAACCGATGTTTCCTCTGCCACGGCTGCTGAGTTCTGAACGCCGGCACCAACGGTCAGCAGGATGACAAATAATGCTGTACAAAATACCTGTAATATTCTCTGTTGCTGATGCTTTTTCATTTCTCTTCGGCTTCCCTGATGGATCTCTTAACTAGCTGTTTCATAATTATTATTGGGCAGGCAGCTCAATGGCAAACGCCTTTTCCTCATAGGGTATAAAATTCACCTTTCCGATACCCGGCTCATACCGTTCATCAAAGATCGTTTCTCCGGGATCGCCTCCACCCCACCAGTTTTCTCTTGCGTCAATATTCTCATCGTTGAAATCGCCTACCCTGATGTTATAGTCGCTGTTTCCGACCAGGTTGTTTCTCCTTATTTTCAACAGACTGCCCTTTTCTCTTACAAAAATTCCGATTCTGTTCTTTTCTATCAGACTGTCAGTCAGAAGTCCTATTCCCATGTTTGTCCTCAGACCTATCTCATTTCCCTGAAATATTGAATTTCTGATCTCAACAGGTCCGCTCCTGAACCTCATCCCTCCGTAGTTTTTTAGAATGGAGCAGTTTTCAACCTTAAGATCCGTAAAATGTACATGAAGCGCCCATGTGGCGTTTTTAATGATGCAGTCTGAAAAAACGCTCCCGTCAGCATACTCGAGGCGTATTTCATCCCACATTCCGACGCTGTCATTGTTAAGCGCTGCAAATCGAACAGGCGCCTTTTTCTCACCTCGTGCACTAATCCGTCCTTTCACGACAAGTCCGGCACCCTCTGAAAACAGGACACTGGTACCTGGTAAAATTGCAAGATCTATGCCACGGTTCACAGTAAGATTTTCTTTAATATTAATAATGCCTTGCCACTTTGAGTCTGCCTGTACGTTCGTGAGCGGCCATGTCAAAATGACAGGCTTTTCCCTTACTGGCAGAATATCTGCCCTTCCTTTTGAAAAGTCATCGTTCTTATCATAGACAGTAATTGCAGGATCTTCTTCTCCCCACCAGTTTGCCGGAGCGGCAACATCATGTACCCCGTCAATGCCCAGGTTATAGAGACCGTTGTTGAGAATATTGTTCTCTTTTATAACACCGCTGAAGGAAAGAACACCGATACCGCGCTCACCATTACCTGAGATAAGGTTCCCCCGGATAACAGCGCTCGAGTCCTGAATGCGTATTCCATTGAGTCCGTTGCCCTGGACAACATTTCCATGAACCTCAATATTGACAGGACCGCGTAATGATATTCCTGATTCATGGTTGCTGGAAATTACATTGCCACTGAACGTTCCGTATACAGCATCAACAATCAGCAGTCCGTACCTGTTTCCATCTATGAGGTTTTTCGTCACGACCGGGATTCCCTCCCTGACCCTCAAGCCACCCCTGCTGTTGTTGATAATGGAGTTTCTCTCGAGAGTCAGTGTGTTGCGGAACATGTTAATCCCCGAGTAGTTTTGATAAATCAGGTTGTCCATGAACATGATCTCCGAATCCCTGGCCCAGAGAGCGCTTTTGTTGTTATAGAAGTGGCTGTTCCTTATTTCAACGATTGACTCCTGAAACTGGATCCCCCGTGCATTATTTCTTATGACCGTCTCCACGACCGCAACATTGGCAAAGTGAAAATGCAGCCCTCTGTACGCATTTTCAATCTGACAGTACTCGATCAGGTTCTGCGACCTGTCGCTGTTGAGTATATTGACCGAGTCCCAGTCATGAGTGCCTTTTTGTTTTTCAGCAGACCTGAAGATGATCGGCTCGTCCTTTGTCCCTTTTGCGATTATTCCTCCCTGGATAAAAAGACCGTTCTCACCTATACCATCATTGTTTGTATCTTTCTTGCTGAATTCAACAACAGTGCCCGGCAGAATTACCAGCCTGGCATTACCGGGCACCCGTACCGCTCCCCTCACCTCTACCCGACCCTGCCAGACAACAGTTCCAAGGAACACTTCGTCATTGTATATGGTATTTTTCTGCTTGATCCCGGATTTGAAATCCTTAAGTTTCGGACTATAATCTTTTACCGCGGATGAATGGATATCCTTTTTTCTATTGTTTTTGACCGTATTGTTTTTGCTTTCCAGTTCCGGGCTATTTAACAGAACAATGCCGTAATCGTTTTCTTTTATCACAGTAGACATAACATGAGCTGATGAGTCCGCACCGGTAAGGACCAGACCATAACGGTTTTTTGCAAGAAGCGAATTCCGGATATCAAGAGAGCCCTTCACTACGTCAATCCCGGTTTCAGCATCTTCTATTTCAGTATGCTGAATCACTGTGCTTCCACCGTCAACAATAATACCGGCCCATGAAGACCGCTCTCCATTGGCTGAAACAAAGCGCACCGGTGATCCCTGACTGCCATTAACAATAAGTTTCCCCCTTACCGTTATTTCAGTGCGAAAAGAGAGGAACTCAGGATCTGTCTTGGTGTTTTCGGAAGGAGATACTTTGACTGTAGTGCCGGGCGTTATTGTAACTGTTCTACCGGCCGGAATAAGTGTATTCTCTTCGATATGAACATCCCCGGACCATACTGTGTCCGAGGTTACGGCCTTGCCGGAAGAGAGTGATGGAAGAAACAGCACTATCAGGAAAACACCTATGACAACATGCCTGCTCATATGAGGGTCTTTTCAGCACGTGCCGCAAGGAGTTGATACGGGCTCAGATATGCCTTATTCTGAATCATTATTCCCTGTTCATGCATCTGGTTTTCAGTTGGACCAATTCGTATAGTATCATGGCCTTTCTATCATTCTCAAACCAACTGGTCTCAGCTTTGGCTCATACACCTATGTTACATAATAATAATGAAGGAAGTGTGAACGAATACCTGTTACTCTGAATGCCGGTGGAATAAAAAATGAGAGTGGCTGTGTTTATGGGCTTCCTTGCCGTGATAATGGATATGCTCATGAATGAGGTTCGCCTTCAGGAGAAGGGCCTCATCATTCAGTATCTCCTCTGAAGTGCCGATCTTTGCTACCCTGTGATTTTCTGAAAGCAGTGCGACCATGGTCTCCAATTCTGAAACAAGTGAGAGATCATGGGTTGCGATGACCAGTGTTTTACCTGCTTCACTCAGTGCTACCAGCAGTTCAATAAGAAAACACTGGGTCCTCGGGTCCAGGCCGTTTGTCGGTTCGTCAAAGAGCATCACCTCGGGATTCATCGTCAGTACCGAACCTATGGCTACTCTCTTTTTTTCACCGCCTGAGAGCATATAGGTCGGTCTGTCCCTCAGGTTTTCTATTTCCAGCATCTTCATAACTTCTCTCGCACGGTCCATGGCCTCATCTTCATTGACATTAA
This sequence comes from Thermodesulfovibrionia bacterium, assembly GCA_947259645.1. Lineage (GTDB taxonomy): Bacteria > Nitrospirota > Thermodesulfovibrionia > UBA6902 > UBA6902 > Glo-13. The sequence goes on from CAMYND010000048.1 coordinate 17,018, forward strand.
GCTGCAAAGGACCATAGAGCAGTTCATCCAGCACCGTGGGGCAGAAGAGCTGAACATCGGAATCCTGAAACACATAACCTACCCTCTCTCTGAAATACTTCAGAAAGCTCCTGTTTTTCAGGGCCTGCTCAGACACCTCCTGGTCCCTGAAAAAGATCTTTCCCGCTGTCTGGTGCACCAGCCCGCTCATGATCTGCATAAGCGTGGATTTACCGGTACCATTCGCACCGATTATGGCAAACTTTTCCCCCTCACTGATGGTGAGATCAACCTCCTCAACCGCGGGTATCCTGTTATGGTAGCTGTACCCGATTCCCTCAAGACGCATGATCGGTCCACCCTGCGCTACATCCATAAGAAAAGCCCTCCGATTACGAGAAATATCCCCCCTGCTGCTATATCATGAGAGGACAGTTTCCGTGATTGATACAATCTGATTTCTGTTGAAAACCCCCTGCCGAGCATGGCCTTAAAGATTTCTTCGCATCTGAGCTGGGTCTTTTTAAATACTGATCCGATCCGCGCCCCAACCCATTGCCGTGCTTCCGCGTTATTGACCTGTCCTACTGTTCTGCTCTTTTTCGCGAGGTGCATATCCTCAACAGTCTTAACAAAGATAAATATATACTTATAGCAGAGGGTAATTATCATGATAAAACTGTCAGGTACTCTCATAACCTTGAGGGCCTTTATGATCTCAGGAAACGGAGTTGTAAACAAAACGAGGAAAGAGAGTGAGACAGAGTTCACTACCCTGATGGTAAGCATGCTAACAGCATTGAGTCCTTCCCTGGTCATGCCGATTTCTGCCGGTATGTGATAGACCCAGAAATTATAGTCTCTGGACAGGTGCAGAATAGGGACCACAACTTCCCCCCTGCTGATAACATTAAGGGCCGAAGGGAGCGCAACAAGAAAGCCAAAAAAGAAACCAAGGAACAATACCTTTTTATAGAACTGTAACGTGTTGAGTCCTGCTATCAGCGTCAGCAGAAAAATGAATCCTGCAATGTAAAACTCCGGCACTATCTGGTGTTTCAGGCTGACAATTACAACAAAGAAAAGAAGAAAGAGTAATTTTATCCGTGCATCAATCCTGTGGAATATACTGTCCATTAAGGAAGTCTCCCACTGGACATAACCGGATTTAATGACCTCTGCCAGATGGTCTATTCCCTTTTCAATAAATGACTTTTTCAGCCTGCCCTTTGAAGGGACATACGGTTGAACCGAAGTCCGCTCTATCAGAAATGCCGGGATCTTACTCTTCATTTTTTATTACCATCCTGGAGATAATATAGATCGCAAGGACCACCAGGAGAATGCCGATTATTCCTGAAACAATATAAAAGACAACCTGCGCAGTCATGGAACCATCATGACCGCCAAAGCTGTAATCAGCGACAGGAGCGGTCCACAGGTCAGCATATTTTTTCATGCCCTCAGGTAAAAAACCGACGAGTTTTTTCAGCGTTTCCGAACCCCACTCTCCCCAGGCATCTCCGGCATTAAACATTGCGGGCAGGATTATTCCGAGTGGAGAGAGCAGCGCCATAACCAGAAGTCCTGCCCAGAGTTTTTTCTGTGTCTTTGTCATGTTCGCGTTCTCTGTGCTTCCAGGGAATAAATAAGATCCGGTTCATGTTTCAGAAAATATTTAAGCAGGAGAAGGGTAACAACCCCCTCGACAACGCTGAACAGAAGCAGATGCTCAAGGGCTACCACCGGAAGAGCCACTGACAGCGGATAAGGCGCATACAATGGCTGCCCATCCGGCCCATGAGCGATGAGAGGCTGGATACCCAGTTGCAGGGCCACGAGTAGAGCTGAAACAGTGAGTCCAATGTACCCGGACAGGAACGCGGCAGTCGAGAGGCGCGACGGCTTCGATGATTTCCCCTTAACAGCACGGAATACCCAGTAGGACACAAAAGGACCGGCCACGGCAATATTGAAACAGTTCGCCCCGAGAGCTGTAATCCCGCCGTCGCCAAAAACGAGAGCCTGTATAATCAGGACAACAGAGACAGCAACAACAGCTGTCCACGGCCCGAGGAGAATTGCGATCATCCCTCCGCCCACTGCATGGCCCGTCGTACCTCCGGGGATCGGAATATTAAACATCATGATCAGAAAAGAGAACACTGCGGCCATAGCAAGATAAGGGATCTGCTTTACTGATAGGTCCTTTTTTATTTTCTTAAGGGCCACAGACCAGAACACAAAGGACACGCCAAAGAGCGGCCCATATGTCTGGGGGCTTAAATATCCGTCAGGTATGTGCATTTATGTCTCTACCGACCTCATTCTTTAAAACCACAGAGGCACGGAGACACGGAGGAAATGGATGATTTCTTTTTACTCATATAATGTCTCTCTCTGTGCCTCCGTGTCTCCGTGGTTAATGTATACATCGCTTTCTTAGCTCCACTGTTATCTAAGACGTTTTCCGGTCGTGGTAACCGTCAACTTCCCGTGCTTCACTCCCTTTGTCCCGATCAGCCTGTCCGCCACAGTCTTGATATCCCGAGCCATTCCCTTCACTACAATGACTTCAAGGCAGTTATGCCCGTCGAGGTGAATGTGCATCGTTGATTTAATCAGTTCGTGATAATGATGCTGGAGGTCATTGAGGTTGTCGTTGAGCTCTCTTGTATCATGGGAATAGACAAGGGTTATAGTTCCGACGGTTTCGGATGAGCTTGTCTCCCATTCTTCAGTCACGAGACTATCCCTGATCAGGTCCCTGATAGCCTCACTCCTGCTTGCATACCCCTTCTTACGTATGCGATTGTCAAACCTCTTCAGAAGCGGGCTTTCCAGTGATATGCCGAATCTCGTAACAGACATAGTGTTACTATATTATAATTCGTAACACTATCAAAAACAAGTCTTTCAGGATAACATCCCAAAGCCGCTGTAAGTTAAAGAGATTCCTGATAAAAACCGTAAGTAATAGAATAAGACGGAAATATATGAAGAGGCGATTATAGAATGATAACCTTGCGCTTACAAGACATAGTGAAGAAAGAGAACCTCTCTCTCCAGAGAAATGCTTCCATGAGAGAAGTGATCGATCTTATAAACATTAACAAAAAGGGTGTTGTCGCTATTGTCGAAAACAACAGGCCGGTGGGGATACTTACAGAACGGGACATCGTTGAAATACTGTTCAACGAATATGACCTTGATGAAAGTGTTAATAAGTTTTCACATAAAAGACTGATAACTACCAGCGGCAACAGAACCATAGGCTACGCCCTGAACCTTATGCTGGATAATAACATAAGGCGGCTTATAGTCACTGACATGGCTGAGAACTTCATTGGCATCGTCACGCAGCAGGACCTGTTGAAATTTCTTGAGGAAGATTTCTACCGCTCCACTATTAAGGTGAAACATATTCTTGATGGCACAGAATCCCTGATCAGTGTGTCCCCTGATGACTCGCTAAGACGCGTGCTGAGCAAGATGGTGAAAAACAAAATCAGCGCGGTCGTGGTTCTCAGCAACAGTGCAGCTGTCGGGATAATCACGGAAAAGGACATCCTCAAATTAAGTCCATTAGATGTCAGCCTCGATGAACATGTGGGAAGATTCATGACTAGTCCTGTTATGAGTGCCCATCAGGAGACACCGCTGAATGACATTGTAAAAACAATGAACGAGAGAGATATACGAAGGGTAGTTATTGTGAATGACGATGAAGCAGCCATCGACGTTATCACTGTCAGGGATGTGGCAAAGAACCTTGAGGGAGATTACAACAATTTCCTTGAAAGAAAACTGAAGAACGCGAAAGATGTCCTGAATCTGCTCTCAGACATGCTAATCGAAGTAACGGATACAGGTGACGAGCAGTATGTAATATGGGCAAATGACAAAGTCATCAACTGTTTTGGCAGGGAAATCCTTGATAAACCTGTCACAGATTTTATCCCTGAGGAAAGCTGGGATAAAATCCATGATAATATCAAAACACTGAACAAGATAGAAAATATAAAGATAAAGAAGGGTGAAGAGATTTATGAACTCTCCGGTTTCTTTATCCCAACAGACGGCAAGACCGAAAAGGGCAGGTATCAACTGTTGATGAAGGACATTACCGAAGAAGTTAAATTATCCACAGAAGATCCATTAACTGAGATATATAACAGGAGGTTCATTAATGAATTCCTGGGAAAAGAAGTCGCGAGATGCCTTCGCCAGAAAAAGCAGTTCTCAGTTGTGATCTGTGACATTGATGACTTTAAGCAGATGAATGATACCTATGGACATCTCTCCGGTGATGCTGTTCTAAAGGCTTTCTCCCAGGCGATATTAGGCACTCTGCGTGACCTGGATGTCGTTGGAAGATACGGAGGAGATGAATTCGTGATAATACTTCCCGAGGCCAGCAAGGAAAATACAGCCCTAATAGTGGACAGGATACGGGCAGAAATACAGGCTACCGAAATCACCGTAGGCAAAGAGGTTAAAGTGGGAATTGCGTCAAGCTTTGGCACAGCAACATATCCAGAGGACGGCACCTCTTCAGACGACCTCTTGATCAGGGCTGATGAAGAGCTGTACAGAGACAAAAGCAGCAGAAAGAAAGCGCTCTCGGAATCTGACCTTCAGACAAGTCAGAAGAGATAAGCGAATTCGGCTTTTCCGCATCTATTCAGGAATACCAATCCCCTTAATGATAATATCAACGCCCTTTTTCTGCTCCATTGAACTTAAGGTGAGGGGCCTTCCGTGGTTATAGATACCCATAACTTCGTCAGCAGAAGGCGGACCGCCTCCATAGTTGCTTCTTGCCCGCAAATAATATTTTCCGCCTCCATAAAGCCTGAGCAGGTAATTACCATTTTTGTCCGACTTCTCTGAAACATAAAGTGGTCTGCCAACCATCATTGGTGTTGTAAAGGCGAAGACCAGCATCCCTTCGATAGGCCTGCCCTGAACATCGCGTATATTGCCTTCAATAGAGGTAATTCCCTCCGTGACAAGCATGTCGCTCCTGAACGGCCCTGACAGAGTAATAACACCGAGGTCAAGGGGTTTGAACTGAAGGACCATATGCAGTTTTGAAATCCCCTTTTCATCTTCACTTATAAAAAAATAGTCCCCTTCCCGGGGAGGCCCGAGCCGCCCACCTGAGAGCTTCTTGCTGGCCCCCATGTAATAGTGTCCCACCGGGAGAGTAGCCTGAAATCTCCCCTCCGCATCAAGGTTAATGGCATGGGTAGGGATTCTCCAGTATTTTGTCGCTGACGGAGGAGGACCTGATCGGTCACTAAAAAAGAAAACAGTCCCCCCGGTCATCGGCCCCTTCCCTTTTATCACAATCTGTCCGGAAACACTCCCTGACTGGACAGTAATGATTTCCTCAAGAGCTGAGGCAGCGCTGCAGAGCATAACACTAATCAAAAATATCAGGAATGATGAAAGCAGCTTTCTCATGACGCCCTCCCGGTTCTGTTCATTCATTATTTATCTTTTCTCGGATCTTCAGCCGGAGCAGTTCCGGAGAACGGTCCTCTTCCTGGAAATACAATTACCTGAAAATCGATGCCCTTTTTCATTTCACATTCATTTACATAAAGCCCTGAAGGAGTACCTTCACCGTAATATCCCACGATCTGACCCGGCTGTGGAGGACCGGCAGCAAAACTGTTCCGTGCGCGCAGGTAGTACATGCCCTCCGTGACCGGCAGGACATACTTGCCATCTTTGTCAGACTTGTCAGACACAAAGAGCGGCTTTCCACCGATAGAGGGCTTTGTAAAAGCAACGACCACCACATCAGGAACAGGCTTCCAGTCCATACTGAGTATCATGCCTTCTATCGCAGTAGTAATACTTCTTTTCGACAGGTCTTCCGCCGTGAGGGGAAAGGCCTCTGTGAAGGTGCCGACATCAACAGATCTATCAGCATGGATAAAATATTCCTTTGGCTTGCCCAACTCGTTCAGGCTCCTGAAGACATAATCACCTTCCTGCGGAGGCCCGAGCCGGTCCCCGGACAGACGCTTTATGGCGCCCAGATAATACATGCCTTCGGGAAGTTCAACCTTGAACTCACCCTCAGCATTGAGAGTCTTTGACACATCAGGCGTTCTTTCATATTTCTTGGGATTAGGAGGCGGACCGGCTGAAGCATCGTAAAACATTACCTGCCCGAATGAAAGGGGCACACCGCTTTTGACCACAATTTTCCCAATAACCGTGCCTTTTTTGATTTCCTGAGCGACCTCAGGTTTGGTTTGGGAAAATCCAGAAGTAAGGGGAGAAAGAATAATTAAAAGAGAGAGGGCTGAAAAAACAAGTTTCTGTGGAATGGACATCTGGTTATCCTCCTATTATTAATGGCAGAAACA
>CAMYND010000049.1 GCA_947259645.1 Thermodesulfovibrionia bacterium
ATACGGGCAACACGCAGCATTTTTCTATCATTGTTCCCATTACCAAAGGCAACGACAGAAACCGAACCAAGTTTCTCAATGAATTCCTCCTTCTGGAGATCATGGTACTCGCCTTCCAGCACATGGGTTTCGCAGGAAATACCCTGAAGCTCTGATCGTGCTGTCCCGAAGGAGTCGGACGTCAGGACATGTATGCTCAGGGATTTTGAGAGTTCATTCAACCGTTCTTTAACACCGCCAATCAGCACACCATTATAAGACAGCGTGCCGGTGAAGTCTGATACAAGATGTTGTAACTTAACTACACCGAAACCTGGGATATCTATTTCGAGCATTTGTCCTCTCTCAATGAAAACAGTCCATAAATAATATCAGGAAACCGATCGTGATTGCAAAATATTATAAGAGGTCAGAGTCATACCGGAAAGTCCTCTTCGCCTTTTTTTTCGCCTGGAACTTTTTTTCTTCAAGGACCTTCTCTTTTGCTCTCCTGGACCTTTTCCGTTTCTGCCGTCTGATCTTTGCTATTCGCTTTGCTTCTTCACTTTCCTGGCCCTGGATTTGCCTCTCGATTTTTTCATAGAGAAGCGCCCGGGCATGGAAGCGGTTCAACCCCTGTGTACGGGCCTTCTGGCATTTCACTTCTGTCCCGGTCGGAAGATGCTTCAGGTAGACACAGGTTGCTACCTTATTGACATTCTGCCCGCCCCGTCCTCCTGAGCGGATAAAAGACTCTTCAATATCTTTTTCGTATATCCCGAGAGTAGCCATTTTTTCTTTCAGGTTTTTTTCTTTTTCCGGGCTTACGGGAAACATGACGTATATATGTGGCTCCTGGGAATCTGTTTTTTTTAAAAATTAATTCTGCAGCGTTCAACAAGGTTTCGTGCTTTGTCCTGCAGCTTGACCATCAACGGGTCTTTTTTGCTGATCGCTGCCTCTGCACTATCAAGAATATCATAGAACAGGTTCCAGCCTCTTTTTTCTCTGGAAAACTGATCTCCCAGAGGATCGGGAACCAGTTCCAGTTTTTGCATCGTATCGTGAAGACGGGCAGTTCCAACCATAAATAAATCACGCCCTGCTTCTCTTTTTTCAGCTGACCTGTCTCCGATCAGGGCTGCGACTTTAAGAGCAAAACGGAGATATACAACAGTTATTGGTATTTTCGAAATAAAACAGCCGGTAAAGGGGTCCATCTCTTCTTTAATTGTCTCAATGGACCTTGGCAGCGCCTTCGCGTACAAGGAAAACATCAGGGTCCTGATATAATCACCTACCAGTTTACCGGCTGCCGCCATCTTAATCGCCTCAACAGCAAAGGTCTCTTTGTCATGGCGCATAATAAGGCCGTCTTTGTGGAAATACCGCAGCCTGCCCTGGGCGCCGTCAAATAACACAGACATTATATAGGCCTGATCTTCTGCCCGTCCGATAAAGGTCGGAGTAAAAGGCCTGTAGTCCCTGAGATGCTTTACAAGAATGCCGTTTGTCCCCCCTGTTACATGGATCCGCTGGATGCACCGGGTTATACCGTCTATGCCCTTTTCAGTATAACGGGTCATCATTTCAGCTTCTGTTGAGAGGGCCTGAGGAAGGCGGCTGAAGAAAATGAGTTCGTCCTTTTGTATTGGTCCGGAGGGAAAGCAGACATCAGGCGAAAACAAAGAATCACCTATGTCTGTCTGGTTTACCAAAGCGCCGGCAATCATACCCAGGGCAACAGGGTTGCCTTTGCTGTCAATGCCTTCCGCCCCCCACAGGGGGGTCCTGAAGTGTTCAAAGGCTGAACAGCCGCTCTGCTCTGCAAGCTCATTCTGGGGAAAGATCTGGTCAAGATCAATCTTGAATGTCCCCCTGATTTCCGGATTAATAAACACCTGCCAGAACGCTGCGATCGCCTTCAGAAAGCTGTAATGCCTGCCATACTCCCCGTCAACACCAATTACCTCGCAAAGCATGGCCTGCTCCTTCAGATCCGGAATCCTTTGGGCTGCAGGAAGGAGAATATCTCTTACAAGGGCTGTAGTATCTTCTTCAGTGAATACATACACATTCAGGTGACTGATATTTTTTTCTTTTCTCAGCTCCTCCTCAAGGAAGCGCTTTACGATCGGCTGGATACCCTGATGCGTTACGGACACGGAAAGTACGCAGGTCACCTTGCTCTCTTTATCAACGGTGCCTCTTTGTATTTCAAACGCTACCGCCCTGTCGAGGCCTTCAAGACCATAGAGGACTTCATTGTGTTCCGGCGCGATTCCAACAGGCACAGGGTGGTCATACCAGTAGAGCTGCTCTTCCCTGAGCACCTTATTAAGCACCTGTTTGAGATACGTGCTCAAGCCTGAACTATCAACATCAGTCTCTGACGCCGGAACAGTCAGAAGGATGTTTGACGTAAAGAGAATTTCTTTCGCAGGATCCGCTACAGGCGATCTGTTCAGATTCGTTATGCGAACTGTCCTCTTTTTACGGAGAAGATCAATTTTCTGCTTCCTGTCCGCACACAGTCCAACGCCCTCTGGAAAGAATACCCTGCGGATGCTGTCTTCTTCAGCATAGTTGACAGTGCTGCTCTCTGAAGAGTTAATGAACAGGCAAAGATCCTCAATGGCTTCCTGCAGCCCCCTGTCTGCGCTGCAGCTTGCCGACACCTCACCTGTTATGCGGGCAATCCCCTCTTTGTAAAACTCTGCCGCCGCTCCCCAGAACGGATGAGATTCCAGGCTGTTTAAATGGTCAAGGGCTTTGCTGTACAGGGGATGGGGTTCGCCTGCCATGGCAATCAGGAATGCGGCGTTTATCTTCCCCGCGGCTACGGATCTGTCCTCTTCAGCTGCGAAGAATTGTTCAGAAACAGTGCTGCCTGACAACTCTTCCCTGTCAATCAGGTAGTGTATGATTGTGTTCAATTTCTGCTTCATATCTAGTGGGTAATATCGGAATTATACCATCTGCTTTCACAAAAGATTCTGATTCTTCCCTCAACAGGAGAGCCTGAATTAATACCTTGCTTTTCCGAATAACATATATTAAAGTAGATCAAGATTGAGCCACATACTATCCCCGTATTTTATAAGCTATTATTATATATGCATAACTTTTTTTGCTTTGACAGCTCAAAATCAATTGAGTATACTTTTTTGAATATTGCTGTAATTCTAAAAGCACTTCTCGAAACTACTATTTTAAGGAGTAAATGATAATGAAACGCTTTAGCCTTACGCTCTCTGTGTTTACACTAATCCTTTCTGCCGTGATGGTTATCCCTGGTAATTTAAGAAATGTCGACGCATCCAGCGCACATGCTGGCCATGCAGAACCGTCCGCAGCGGAAGAACATCACGGCGATGACGAGCTGCCCGGGGAAGTCCCCTATGACAGGCCGGTAGGGGAGATACTGAAGTACCTGGAGCCGATGAATGAAATGGATCTGTTTCCCTGTTCAGACTGCCATGATGCTGACTGGGAAGCGGACCGGACCAGGAGGGATCTGGACGAACCTCATGATGAAATTCCCGGCACGTTTCAAAACCATGACTCTGACAACAGGTGGTGCCTTGACTGTCATGCATTAAAAAACAGGGATAGCCTCAGACTCTTAACGGGCAAACTTGTTCAATTCAAAGAATATTACCGGCTCTGCGAGCAGTGTCACAAGAAAGTATACCGGGAGTGGAAGATGGGCGTTCATGGGAAAAGGACCGGATACTGGAATGATGGGGACAAGCAGTGGATGCACTGTACCCAGTGCCACAATCCCCATAATCCTCCATTTCAAAGCATAGAGCCTGAGCCGGCACCGAGGACGCCGGAGAATTCGTGGATTTCGGATAAAAAATAATTGACTATAAATTTTGGAGGCGGTTCGATGTCAGACGATACAAAAGGAAATGATAAAAGCACTATAACACGAAGAAAGTTCCTGGCCGGCCTTACTGCAGGCGCTGCCGCTCTTTCACTTCCCGCTGATGCTGATGCCTATATGCTGGAAGAGTACTTCAGGCAGCACTTCAAACGGCTCGACAAAGATGACCTTGATGACATCCTGAAAAAGTTAGACGAAGAGCTGTCGTTCAAGTTCGGCAAAAAAGTTAATGTCAAGGCAACTCCTCCGATGGATAATGTTGTATACGGGTATGCCCTCGACCTGTCCCGATGCGTTGGCTGCAGACGCTGTGTATATGCCTGCGTTGAGGAAAACAACCTCTCGAGAAATCCGCAGATCCACTGGATAAAAGTTCTGGAATTCAGCAAGCAAAACCATAAGTGGCAGGGACTCGAGCACAGCAACCGTTATTATGACCCTCCGAAAGTCCCTGAAAAGGGCCGCACCTATGTGCCGGTTCAGTGTCAGCAATGTAAAAAGCCGCCCTGCGTAAAAGTCTGTCCTGTGCAGGCAACATGGCAAGAACCTGATGGAATCGTAGTTGTAGATTATAACTGGTGCATCGGCTGCCGTTTCTGCATGGCAGCATGCCCATACGGCGCACGAAACTTCAACTGGGGAAAGCCTTCTGTTCCCAATGAAAATATTAATCCGGACATGCATTACCTGGGTAACAGGCCCCAGTATAAAGGTGTCGTCGGCAAATGCACCTTCTGCATTCAGCGCTCAAGGGTCGGCAAATATACGGCGTGTGTAGAAGCCTGCCCTGTTGGTGCGAGAAAGTTCGGCAACCTGATGGACCCGAACAGTGAACTACGATATATTCTTGAACATATGAAGGTGTTCAGACTCAAGGAAGAACTTGATACCAACCCGAAATTCTTTTACTTCTTTAGTCTGGGTTCGCCAGTTAAAAGTTAGAGGAGAGGTTATATGATTGTTATTGATGCAATAAATGACATGCTGGGAGTAGTTAAGTCAGGAAGCAGAGCGTACTACATGTGGATGGGCTTGCTCGCACTGCTGGCAGTAATTGGAGTGCTCTTTTACTTCAGGCAGATCGATCAGGGGCTTATCGCGACAAATATGAGAGACCAGGTCTCCTGGGGCTGGTATATTGCGAACTTTACCTTTCTGGTCGGTGTGGCTGCCGCTGCTGTGGTCCTGGTCATTCCTTATTATATTTATGATTATAAGCCGATAGGAAATATGGTGCTCATCGGTGAAGTCATGGCAATCTCCGCTGTTTCCATGTGCCTCATGTTTATCCTTCTGGATATGGGGAGTCCCGAACGATTCTGGCACCTGATCCCCGGGCTGGGTATCTTTAATTTTCCCGAATCCATATTGACCTGGGATGTGGTGGTCCTGAACGGCTACCTGGCCCTGAACCTGTTTATCGTGATCTATGCTCTCTCTAAAATATACATGGGGAAATCCTACAAGACAGGGTTGATCTGGCCTTTTATCCTGCTCTCCGTTCCAGCGGCCATAAGTATACACACGGTTACCGCGTTTCTGTACCTCGGTCTTCCGGCAAGACCGTTCTGGAATGCCGCGGTCCTGGCCCCGCGCTTTATCGCTTCAGCGTTCTGTTCCGGACCCGCTTTCATGCTTATTATCTTTCAGATTTTAAGAAAGAGAACCAATATAGTGATTTCCGACAAGGCTATCCACAAGGTCGCCGAACTGATTACCTGGGCAATGGCATTCAACCTGTTCTTTCTTATAACTGAAATATTCAAAGAGCGTTATTCAGCCACCGCTCATATCGCTCCGATGAACTACCTTTTTTACGGGCTTCAGGGACATGATCATCTTGTGCCATGGATCTGGTCCGCTATTATCTTTAACTCAATCGCTTTTCTCATTCTCCTGATGCCGGCTTTGAGGAAGAATTTTCTCACCATGAACATTGCCTGTGTACTGATTTTTATAGGGGTGTATATAGAAAAGGGGATCGGGCTTGTGTTCCCCGGCTTCACCCCTGACACACTTGGTGAAATATACGACTATATGCCGAACGCCATGGAACTCTGGATTTCCCTTGCTGTCTGGGCAATAGGACTGATGATATTTACTATCGGTGCAAAGATCGCCATAGCGATACAGACAGGCGAGATAGGCCATGCCAATCCGGCTGACCATTGACTCAATCTCCGGATTATCCGCCTCAACATATATTCATGAAAGGCCCGTTATTCAGCGGGCCTTTTTTATAGCTCCCCCATATCAAGGTTGAACCTCGATATGACATGTATTAAAATTACAGTCACGCTATGAAGAAATATCACCTTAAGCCTGAATCATCATTTCAGCCCGACATAGACTATTCCTCGCACCTGAACCCTGAACAACTCGACGCGGTAACCTGTGGTGACGGCGCGGCCCTTGTGATCGCAGGGGCAGGTTCAGGAAAAACACGGGTCGTCACCTACAGGGTAGCCTATCTGATTGAACGGGGGATAAATCCCTCGAGAATATTGCTGCTCACATTTACCAACAAGGCGGCACGTGAAATGCTGCACAGGGTTGAGCTCCTGATTAAAGGGGAAGCACGGCGGGTATGGGGCGGCACCTTTCATCATATCGGCAATATGATTCTCAGAAAATACGGGAGCGCTATCGGTCTGGACCCGGGGTTTACAATACTGGACAGGGAAGACTCAAAGGACCTTATCGAATCCTGTATAGCAGAGCTGAACCTCCGGGCTGACAAGATGTTCCCGAAGGGGAATGTCCTGATGGATGTCATTGGATACGCTGCGGGAACGGAAAGGACCGTAACTGAAGAGATCAATGACAGGTACTCTCACCTCAGTCTCTACGCAGAGGAGATTGAGGCGGTCAAAGCACGGTATAACTCAAAAAAGAGGGATATAAACCTCGTTGATTTCGACGATCTCCTCGTTCTCTGGAAAAAAATTCTGATGGATGTCCCTGAAATCAGGGAAAAGCTCTCCTCCAGATTTCTCCATGTTCTTGTTGACGAATATCAGGACACAAACAAGCTCCAGGCCGAGATTATAGATCTCATGGCTTCAACCCATAAAAGCCTGATGGTCGTGGGCGATGATTCCCAGGCTATCTATTCATTCAGGGGCGCATGCTTTGACAACATCATTGAGTTCTCAGAACGCTACCAGGACACGCAGATATTTAAACTGACGACCAACTATCGGAGTACGGACGAAATACTCCACATTGCAAACGAAAGCATCGCTTTCAACAGCAGGCAGTTCCCCAAAGTCCTTCATTCCCTGAACAGGCGGGGCGCGCGGCCCGCGCTTGTGCCGATGAAAAATTTGGCCCAGCAGGCGGAATTTGTTGCCCAGAGAATATTAGACCTTGTTGATGAGGGTGTTCCGATGAAAGAGATCGCGGTACTCTACCGGTCCCATTATCAGTCAATGGACTTGCAGATGGAGTTAACCAGGCGGAGAATACCTTATGAGATACGGTCAGGGATACGCTTCTTTGAACAGGCCCATATAAAGGACATAACAGCCTACCTGCGGGCCCTGCTGAACCCCATGGATGAAATATCCTGGATACGCATTTTAAAGCTGACACCGGGAATCGGCAATGTATCAGCGAGACAAGTCTGGGAAAAGGTAAAGTCATCAGACCGCCCTCTTGAACGTATCATGTCAGACGGGATCATACAACAGTTGCCAAAAAGAGTGAAAGACAACTGGGACAATTTTACCGGACCTTTACGCGGCCTGGATGAAAAGAGTATTGAGGAGCATCCCGCGGAAACAATCCGGCATATCCTGCAAAACGGTTATGACGCCTATCTGAAAAAAAGCTTTGAAAACTATGAAGAGCGCAAGGAGGACATAGAGCAGCTTTCCAATTACTCAAATAGTTTCAGATCAACAAGGGAATTCCTCAGCGACCTGGCTTTGCTGACAACTGTTCAGTCGGAAGATATTGTTGAGGCCGGGGAAGAGGGCGAAAGCATCGTGCTTTCAACAGTCCACAGGGCAAAGGGGCTCGAGTGGTCACGGGTGTTTATCGTTGGTCTGAGCGACGGGAGTTTTCCTTCGGCAAAGTCAATGGGAGACATTGACAGCGAAGAGGAGGAACGAAGGGTATTTTACGTTGCCATAACCAGGGCAAAAGACGAGCTGTATCTCTGCTTTCCTGTTATGGACAACAGGTGGTATGACGGCTCTGTCATCAAAAGGCCCTCCCCTTTTCTCCAGGAGCTGCCCCAGGATACCTACGAAAAGTGGGAAATAGAAGAGTGGTAGTCTTCGTTTTATCAGAAGGCAGATATTAGAGATGGCGTAACAACTGGTTAATGAACCACGGAGGCACAGAGACTCAGAGAAATACATTTGTTACCCTCTGAGTCTCTGTGCCTCCGTGTTCAATGAAAGGCGATCTCTCAAGCTTTTCTGGTTACTTAAATCTTCCGGCTGCGTTCTTTATTGCTTCTGAAATAGATTCCAGTGCCTGACCCAGCCCTTCCTTTAAATCACCCAATGCGTCTTCCGAGATGCCGGAAAGTTCTTTAAACCGCTTGCCCGCCTCTGACAACTGAGACTCAAGCTTCTCGATCTCAGGCTCAACAGCCTGTTTTAATTCGCTTTTTCCAAGGCTGGCCTGAACCTTTAATTCATCCAGCTTTGTCTGTATCAGGTTTATCTGTTCTTCAAAAGTTTTGATGATATCCTCTTTCGTTACCATATATTCTCTCCTTGTTCACACTTTCTTTACTTTTTTTTCTGCCAGGAGAATTACCTCTCCCCCTTAAAACATAACCGTTATTTATGGGGCTGTCAACTCAATGTCTTCCGAAAATAACAGGCGTTTTTCCCACAGTGATCCTGTCATTGTTACAGGAGTTCTCCCCGGGCAATCATGACCACCTTTCCGCCGACATTCAGTTCAATATGGTTCTCTTTCTTCTCCGCCCGTACATGAATCAATGACGGCCTTCCGATCTCATACCCCTGCTCAACACGGAGCGATACATTCTCAGTTTCATAATACCTGTGGTGCACGAGGTACCCGCCAAGGCACCCGCCCGCACTGCCTGTAGCAGGATCTTCCGGGATCCCGAAGTAGTCTGCAAACATTCGGGCATTGATATCATTGTCATCACTGTATGATTCAGGACAGAATATGAACAAGGCCTTTGCCGCTGTTTTTTTAATTAATTCATGGTACCTCGAAAGATTTACCTTTGCCTTTTTCAGGTCTGACAGTTTTTTCAGGGGAACAATAATAAAGGGCAGTCCTGTAGAAACTTCCTGAATGGGAAACCTCGTGTCAATATCTTTTCTGTCAATATGCAAAACCTCCGCCACAGATGATGCTTCAATGGTGGCAAGAAACTCAGGGTCCTTCTGCTTCATCCAGAGGAGAGAAGGAATATTATCTCGATCATATTTAAAGGCTACCGGAACCTGGCCTGATTTAAGGTTCAGTTTTATTTTTTTTACCGGTTTCCGGATGATCTCACGCTGAATTACAGAGGCAGTCCCCAGCGTGGGGTGACCCGCAAAGGGGACCTCTCGTGCAGGGGTAAAAATACGGACGTCATACCCGTTGTCTTCCTGTTTTCCCGAAATAATGAATGTAGTCTCCGAGTAGTTCATTTCCTTTGCAATATTCAGCATATCAAGGTCTGAGAGCGCCCCCGCGTCTCGTACCACAGCAAGCTGATTCCCTGTATAACGTTCATGTGCAAAGACATCAAGAATATAAAAAACAAGTTTTTTCATAGATAGTTCGCCTCACGTCTCTTATCATACCCAATCCTGAAGCAGTTAAGAGACTGTTGATTATATCGTAACAGTGATAAGATATAAAACAGGTGACCAGGCAGAGCAGCTTATCCTGGTTAAACCGGAATCGCAGATATCAGAGCCATGAGCTCCCCGGGAGTTACAGATGCCTACGGCGTTTGCTCTTTCTTTACTCTGACTTTTGTGATGTGATAATATTAATGTCGCGCAATAATGAGTGAGCATTTATACCGGGAGAAAAAATCATGAAAATCGCTGTAGGAATGGATATCGGCGGAACAAACACAAAGTTCGTCCTCGCCTCTGAAGATGGCGAAGTTTTTAACAGCTACGCAAAAGCTACCCCTCTTGTTTCAGCGGAAAACAAGGATAACTATACAGATTTACTTGTGGAGGGTTTGCAGGAATTCCTGAACACCGGCCCTGTTCAGGCCGTTACTGCCCGTGCATCAGAACCGATAGCAGGGATTGGCATCGGTATTGCCGGCCTGATAGACAGGCGGAGCGGTACGGTCATGCAGTCGCCGAACATTTCAGCTTTGAACGGGGTCCCCCTGAAGAGTATTTTTGAGAAGGCCTTTTCATTTCCGGTGGTGCTGGAAAATGACGCCAATATCTATGCCTACGGGGAAAAGTGGGTCGGCATCGGAAAAGAGTACAGCAACTTTGCTGTTGTCACCATCGGAACCGGTCTCGGCGGAGGGCTCATATATAACGGGGAACTCTATGAAGGTCCTATGGAAATCGGTCACATGGTTGTCGTCCCCAGCGGTCGTTACTGCACCTGCGGCAGCTCAGGATGTCTTGAGTCCTATGCATCGGGACGGGCCATTGTGGACAGGGTTGTAGCGTCTCTGGAAAAGGGATCGGAAAGCCTGCTTTCAAAATGTTGTGACGGAAATATTTATAAAATTACCCCTGAAATCGTCTATCAGACCGCGCTTGAGGGCGACAGCCTCAGCAGGGAGGTATTCAGGGAAGTGGGTCAGTTTCTGGGAATAGGCATTTCAAACCTGATTAATGTCCTCGATCTTGAGGCGGTGATTATTGGCGGCGGGCTCATCGGCGGGTGGGACATGTACATTACCGAGATCAAAAAGGAAACAACGAAGAGGGCATTCAACCCTCTCTCAGCCAGCGTGAATATCATTAAAAGTACCTTAACGCAAGATGCAGGGTCTATCGGCGCCGCAGGATATCTCTTCAGCAAGCTCGCCTCAAGGAATTCAGTTCATTCTGAGCATTAACGGGTCATGTCTTTAGATAAAATAAGAAATTTCTCGATCATTGCCCATATTGACCATGGGAAATCTACCATTGCCGACAGGATACTCGAGTTGACCGGGGCCCTGACCCAGCGGGAAATGACCACGAAGCAGGTCCTGGACTCAATGGATCTTGAGCAGGAGCGGGGCATAACAATCAAGGCCCATGCAGTAACATTACAATATGAGGCAGATGACGGCAACACCTACTTACTGAACCTGATTGATACTCCCGGCCATGTTGATTTTTCCTATGAAGTATCCCGCAGCCTTGCCTCATGCGAAGGTGCTCTGCTCGTCGTTGACGCCTCACAGGGCGTTGAGGCGCAAACACTTGCAAATACGTATCTTGCGGTGGAGCACGATCTTGAAATAATCCCGGTGATTAATAAAATAGATCTTCCCAGCGCTGAACCCGAGCGGGTTAAGGATGATATTGAAGAGTCTATCGGTATTGACTGTACAGACGTGGTTCTTGTCTCAGCCAAGGAAGGCACCGGTATCCCGGATGTTCTTGAAGCGATAGTCAGGTTGGTCCCCCCGCCTTCAGGAGATATAAATCTCCCCCTCAAGGCCCTGATCTTTGATTCATGGTTTGACAACTACCAGGGGGTTATCGTTCTGGTAAGGGTCTTTGACGGTGAAGTAAAAAAAGGAACGCAGATGCTCTTCATGGCTACTCATGCACAATATGAGGTCCTTGAGGTCGGGATATTCACTCCCAACAAGAAAACAGTTCAAAGCCTGAAGCCGGGTGAAGTAGGGTATATTGTGGCCAGCATCCGCAATGTTTCTGATACCAGGGTTGGCGATACAATAACAGATGCGGACAATCCGTCACCCACACCCTGCCCGGGATACAAAGATATCAAACCCATGGTCTTTTCCGGCCTCTACCCCATAGAAACGAACCAGTATGAAGACCTGAAGGACGCGCTGGAGAAACTCACCCTCAATGATTCTTCCTTTAAATTCGAGCCCGAGTCTTCAACTGCCCTTGGCTTTGGTTTCCGCTGCGGATTCCTCGGTCTGCTTCATATGGAGATAATCAAGGAGCGCCTTGAACGGGAGTTTATGCTTGATCTGGTAAATACAGCGCCCACTGTTATATACAAAATTATCATTGACGGAAGTGAAACACTTTACATTGACAGCCCAGCAAAACTGCCTGAAAAATATGATGCCATTGAAGAGCCCTTTGTGCAGGCTACGATCCTTGTCCCCTCACAGTATATCGGTAACATTCTCGAACTGTGCCAGGAAAAGCGGGGAGCACAAAAGGACTTTGCATATATTGGAAAAGACAGGATAAAAGTGGCCTATGATTTCCCGCTGAATGAGATTTTGTGGGACTTTTATGATAAACTAAAATCTTCGTCAAGCGGCTATGCCTCTATGGACTATGAATTTCTGGGCTACAGGGCATCAAAACTTACAAAACTTGACATCTTACTCAATGGCGAACCTGTTGACGCTCTGTCGCTGATTGTCCATAAGGACAGGGCGTACTACAAAGGGAGACAGGTTGCTGACAAATTACGGGAAGTTATCCCGAGGCAGATGTTTGAAGTCATCATTCAGGCAGCTATAGGCAGCAAGGTAATCGCACGGGAAACTATCAAGGCGATGAGAAAAAATGTCCTCGCAAAGTGCTATGGAGGCGATATTACCAGAAAAAGAAAGCTGCTTGAAAAACAGAAAGAAGGAAAACGCCGCATGAAGCAGGTCGGGAGAGTTGAAATACCCCAGGAAGCCTTTCTCGCGGTACTTAAGGTAAAATAGAGAGCATTTTTCAGCAGTTGCAAGAAAACCTGAAGAATACATAAATATGGCCGGAAAAAAAACCTATAGAAAATCAAAGTCCAGGGAGTGGATTGAAGCGGTATTCATCGCGGTAATTCTGGCGCTGCTCATTCGGGCCTATGTTGTACAGGCCTTCAAGATACCCTCCGGGTCCATGAAGGAAACACTGCTCGTTGGAGACCATATCCTGGTGAATAAGTTTATTTATGGGACAAACATTCCTTTCACTGATAAACGTGTATTAATATTTGATCCTCCGAAAAGAGGTGATGTAATCGTCTTTTCTTTTCCCAAGAACAAGGAAATACCTGAATGCACAAGTTTTTCCAAAAATATTTCGACACGGATGGGGAATGTATTCAGCAGCGGGAACCCCTTTCACCTCTTTAAAGATGACTGCAGGGATTTTATAAAAAGAGTTGTCGGTATTGGCGGAGACAAAATTGAGATCAAGAAAAAAGTCGTATATGTAAATGGCATTGCTCTGCCTGAGCCCTATACTGTTTTCAAGGACGACAAATTTGAAAATGGGCAGAGAGATAATTTCGGGCCCTTTATTGTTCCCCGGATGAACTATTTTGTCATGGGTGACAACAGGGACCAGAGCTATGACAGCCGGTTCTGGGGTATCGTGGAGATGGAGGAAATAAAGGGCAAAGCCTTTATAATGTACTGGTCATGGAACAAGGACGGCTCCATACTGGACAAAGTCCGCTGGAGCCGAATAGGAAAGCTTATTCACTGAAAAGTCCGCAGATTTCGCAGATGGCTCAGATTATTATGAATTGTATTATTAATCTGTGTAATCTGTGGATAGTAATTTACTATGTTTACAGGATTAGTTGAAACTTCAGGGTCTCTCTCTGCCATTACAAATATCGGAAATGGCATCAGGTTATCACTCAAGCCATCGTCTGAATTTGCGGTTGAACTCGGAGACAGCGTCTCAGTCAACGGGGTATGCCTGACCGTGACCGGGCAGAGCGGGGAAATATCCTTTGACGTGTCGCCAGAAACAATCGGGAGCACAAACCTCAAAGAACTGAAGGTTGGCGACCGCGTTAACCTTGAGAGGGCGTTGAGGCTGTCTGACCGCCTGGGCGGTCATATAGTAACCGGTCATGTTGACAATGTCGGGAAAATAATCGGCAGGCGGCCTGAAGGAGAATATACATTTTATACCATTGAATCCACCGCTGATGTATTAAAATATATCGTTAAAAAAGGCTCTGTAGCGATCGACGGCATTAGCCTCACAGTGAATGACCTTGATGGTTTGTCATTCAGCGTAGCAATAATACCACACACACTTCAGGCCACAAATATCGGAGATAAAAACATTGGAGCGAAGGTAAACCTTGAGGTGGACATTATCGGCAAGTATGTTGAAAAGCTTTTAGGGAAGAGAGATTCCGACAGGAGCCTGATGCATCTCCTGAAGGAGGAGGGATTTATAGATGACTAAAAAACAAAAGACAAAAAAATCACCTGCCTCAAAACCGAAAATCAAATTTAACACGATTGAAGAGGCCCTTGATGATATACGAGAAGGCAGGATGGTTATTCTTATCGACGACGAAGACCGTGAGAATGAGGGTGACCTTACGATCGCAGCCGAAAAAGTTACTCCCGAGGCGATTAACTTCATGGCCAAATACGGACGGGGACTTATCTGCCTGTCCCTGACATCTGAACGGGTTGAGTACCTGAAACTTCCGATGATGGCAGAGATGAATACTTCCCGTTTCGGTACAGCCTTCACTGTTTCGATCGAGGCACGGAAAGGGGTAACAACAGGCATTTCCGCTGCTGACAGGGCAAAGACGATTAAAACCGCAATTCACGCAAAATCCAGACCTGAAGATATTGCCCAGCCAGGACATATTTTTCCTCTCAGAGCGCAGCCCGGGGGGGTGCTGAAGCGCGCCGGGCAGACCGAGGGCTCTGTTGATCTGGCCAGACTGTCCGGGCTTTATCCCGCGGGAGTAATCTGCGAAATCATGAATGATGACGGCACCATGGCGCGGGTTCCCGAACTGGTAAAATTCGCAAGAAAACACGGGTTAAAGTTGATCACCATTAAAGACTTGATCCAGTTTCGCATGCGCAACCAGTGTCTCGTTACAAGAGAGGCCATAACAAAGCTGCCTACCCTCCATGGAGGAGAGTTCAAGGCCATCGTCTATGGCAACCAGGTCGATGACACAGAAAACCTTGCTCTTGTCAAAGGTGAGATAGGGCCCGATGATGAAGTCCTCGTCCGTGTTCATTCTGAATGCCTGACAGGGGATGTCCTCGGTTCAAAGAGGTGTGATTGTGGTGACCAGCTTCATAAGGCTTTGGTCATGATCAAGAAAGAAGGCAAAGGTGTCTTGCTTTACATGAGACAGGAAGGCCGGGGTATCGGTCTTGCCAACAAGTTGAAGGCGTACGCCCTGCAGGATGAAGGGCTTGATACTGTTGAGGCTAACGCACGGCTCGGGTTTAAGCCTGACTTGAGAGACTATGGTATTGGCGCGCAAATGCTGGTGAACCTCGGAGTCCGTAAGATGCGGCTCATAACGAATAATCCGAAAAAACTGATCGGGCTTGAGGGATACGGTTTGAGTGTTGTAGACAGAGTGCCCATAGAAATAAAAGCCCATGAAAAAAACATTAAATATTTAAAAACAAAGAAAAAGAAATTAGGTCATATTCTGGAAAACATATAATAGTGGAGGGCATCATGAAAATACACGAAGGAGAACTTCAGGCAAAAGGGCTCAAGTTTGCGGTAGTAATAAGCCGTTTTAACGATTTCATAACAAGCAAGCTTCTTGACGGCGCAGTTGATGCCCTGCTCAGGCATGGTGCTGACGAAAGCAACATCGAAATCGTCAAGGTACCCGGGGCGTTTGAAATACCCCTGGCCGCAAAAAAACTGGCAGAGAAAGAATTTTATGATGCAATCATCTGTCTCGGAACGGTCATTCGCGGTGCCACCCCCCATTTTGATTATGTAGCCGCCGAAGCTGCCAAGGGAATCGCCACGGCTTCAATGGAAACCGGTTTACCCATCGCCTTTGGGGTATTGACGACAGACACGATTGAGCAGGCAGTTGAACGGGCCGGTTCTAAAAGCGGTAATAAGGGATGGGATGCCGCAATGGTTGCCATTGAAATGGCACAGCTGTTCAAGAAAATATGATTAAACCCTTAAGACTGATGAAGTCTCCTCTATCAGGCAGACCTGTCAGAGGCTTATACCCCCTGATCAACAGGCCGGCCCGCGTTCATGACCTTTCATCCATTGCCGCCTTATGAAGCGACGCCGGGCAAGAGAGTACGCTTTGCAGCTCCTGTTCCAGCTTGAACTGGCAAACAGCGAATTTACAGAAGATACCTGGAGCGCCTTTTGGGAGGGAATCGATGAAGAAAGTGACGTAAAAGAATTTTCCCTCGACATAGTACGCTCAACAATGTCCCATATCAGTGAGATCGACGCCATCATAAAAAAAGCCGCTGAGCACTGGTCCCTTGAGAGGATGGCTATAATCGACAAAAATATTCTCAGGGCAGCTACCTGCGAAATGTTGTACAGACAGGACATCCCATCTTCAGTGGCAATAAACGAAGCAATTGAGATCGCGAAGAAGTTTTCTACGGAAGAATCCGCATCATTTATTAACGGTATCCTGGACAAAATTTCACACAACCTATCATCAGGCTCCACCTCGGAAGCATAATTAAAGGAACCAGTCCATAAAATGTTCGGTCCTATGATATAGTAATAAACCACAGAGGCACGGAGACACAGAGAAACAGATAATGGGAGTAAAGGAACAAGGCAATCGTTACCATTTTTGTTCCCTGTGCCTCCGTGTCCCTGTGAAGGAATGTGACTATTAATATATCAGGAGGATGAAGTGATACCACGTTACTCAAGACCGGAAATGGCCCGCATATGGGAGCCCCGGAATAAATTCCAGAAATGGCTCGATGTTGAAATCGCCGCCTGCGAGGCATGGGCAGCATTGGGTGAGATCCCGAAAAAAAGCCTGGCAACAATAAAAAAGCGCGCCGCGTTCAGCATAAAGAGAATCGACAAAATCGAGAAGACAGTCAAGCATGATGTTATCGCTTTTTTAACATCCGTAGCTGAAAACGTAGGCCCTGATTCCCGTTATATTCATAAAGGACTCACCTCATCTGATATCGGAGATACGGCCCTTGCCCTGCTGATGCGGGACGCCGCTGATATTATCATTAGAGACATTCAAGAGTTGATGAAGGTCTTAAAATCCAATGCCCGGAAATACAAGTCCACTCTGCAGATGGGGAGAAGCCACGGCATCCATGCTGAACCGACGACATTCGGCCTCACCTTCGCGCTCTGGTATGAGGAGATGAAACGAAACCTTACCCGGATGAAAGCAGCTCGAGAAACGATTAATTACGGACAGCTCTCAGGCCCTGTCGGGACGTTCTCAAGCCTTCCTGTTTCCATTGAAAAATTTGTATGCAAAAAACTGAAATTAAAGGCTGATCCCATCGTCACCCAGGTCATACAGAGGGACAGGCATGCGGAATACATGAACACGCTGGCCCTGATAGGCGGCGCAATAGAAAAGATGGCTGTTGAAATGAGACACCTTCAGAGGACAGAGGTCCTGGAGGCTGAGGAGCCCTTTGAAAAGGGGCAGAAAGGTTCTTCGGCAATGCCTCATAAGCGCAACCCCGTGGGCAGTGAAAACCTGAGCGGCCTTGCGCGGGTAGTACGGGCAAACGCCATAGCAGCCATGGAAAACATTCCTTTATGGCATGAACGGGATATCAGTCACTCCTCTGTTGAGCGGATCATCATTCCGGACAGCACCATACTCATAGACTATATGCTCGTACGGTTAACAGGCATACTCAGGGGCATCCAGGTCTATCCGCAGAGAATGAAGGAAAACATAGAAAAGAGCTATGGACTCTTCTGTTCTCAGCGGGTCCTGCTGCAGCTCACTGAAAAGGGTTTAAGCCGTGAAGATGCATACAAAGTAGTCCAGCAGAGGGCCATGGAGAGCTGGAAAGAGAAAAAACCCTACAAAGACCTGCTCAAAGAGGACAGGGTAATAACGAAACATCTCACAACAAAAGAGATCGACGCACTCTTTGACATGAAGTTCTATACGAAGAATATAGATTACATTTATAAAAGAGTGTTTAAGTGACAGGAACAGGTAAAACATTTACCTGAATCCTTTCCGCCAATGTTAAAGCACTTTACCAATAAAAGAGATATAAGAGATTTTATTGCCGCTCTTCTGCTCTGCCTGGTCGCCTTCAGCTGCACACCAAATAATCAGCATACTTCAGAACAGACTTCCTCTCCTTCGTATGAGCAGGAGCGCAGGCTGATGGTTGAGCATCAGATCAAGGGACGGGGAGTCCTTGATAATGATATAATCGAGGCTTTTTTAACCGTAGAGCGTCACCGCTTTGTCCCTGATAAGTCTCTGCCCCATGCCTACGAGGACCGTCCTCTTCCTATCGGAGAGGGGCAGACAATTTCCCAGCCCTACATCGTTGCCTATATGACCAAGGTGCTGAACCTTTCAAGGACAGATAAGGTGCTGGAAATCGG
>CAMYND010000050.1 GCA_947259645.1 Thermodesulfovibrionia bacterium
AGCATTAGCAATAAAATACCATACTGAAGAGGACTATTGAATGCCCAAAAGAACAGATATTAAGAGCATACTTCTGATCGGATCAGGCCCGATCGTTATTGGACAGGCCTGCGAATTTGATTATTCAGGCGCTCAGGCCTGCAAGGCCCTCAGGGAGGAAGGGTATAAGGTAATTCTCGTTAATTCAAATCCCGCGACGATTATGACAGACCCGGATATGGCTGATGTCACTTACATCGAACCCCTCACCATTGAGATCCTGGAAATGATAATCGAGAAGGAGAAGCCTGACGCGCTCCTTCCGACCATGGGCGGTCAAACCGCTCTGAACCTTGCTGTTGACCTTTCTGAAAAAGGTATTCTTGAGAAATACAGCGTTGAACTGATCGGCGCCAAGCTTCCGGCCATTAAAAAAGCTGAGGACAGGGAACTGTTCAAGGATGCGATGACAAAAATAGGGTTAGCCACTCCGAGAAGTGCTACTGTCAATACCTTTGATGAAGGAAAGAATGTCACGGAATTCCTGGGCTTTCCGCTGATATTAAGACCATCATTTACGCTGGGAGGCACAGGAGGCAGCATCGCATATAACCGAGATGAATATGATGAGCTCCTGAAAAAAGCGCTGAAACTGAGCCCTGTAAGCCAGGTGCTTGTGGAGGAATCAGTGCTGGGATGGAAAGAGTATGAACTTGAAGTCATGCGTGACAACAAGGACAATGTTGTCATCATCTGCTCCATTGAGAATTTCGATGCCATGGGGGTTCATACCGGTGATTCGATAACAGTGGCGCCTGCGCAGACACTGACTGACAAAGAATACCAGATCATGAGGGACGCGTCTTTGGCCATTATGCGTGAAATAGGGGTCGACACCGGAGGTTCAAACGTACAGTTTGCAATAAACCCTGAGAACGGCAGCATGATCGTCATTGAGATGAACCCCAGGGTTTCACGAAGTTCCGCCCTCGCCTCCAAGGCAACGGGGTTTCCTATCGCCAAGATAGCGGCCAAGCTTGCTGTGGGACTTACTCTTGATGAGATCCCCAATGATATTACGCGGGAAACGCCCGCCTCTTTTGAGCCAACAATTGACTACGTTGTCGTGAAATTTCCGCGCTTTGCATTTGAAAAATTTCCTGAAACAGATGATACACTTATGACTCAAATGAAATCCGTTGGTGAGGCCATGTCCATCGGGCGCACCTTTAAAGAGTCCCTGCAAAAGGCATTACGCAGTCTTGAAATTGACAGCTATGGATTTGAGCCTGTTGAGGCAGATCTCGAAGAAATTAAGGCGAAAATTAAAGTACCAAGCTGGGACCGCATATGGTATCTGGCGCATGCCCTCAGACTGGGAGCCCCCGTAGATGAACTCTACGAGCTGACAGGGATTGACCCCTGGTTTCTCTATAATATGAAACAGATCATAGAGATGGAAGCTGAAATCAGCAGCCAGTCTGGTAATGGAAATATACCCCTTGATCTTCTGATGCAGGCCAAGGAATACGGCTTTTCCGACAAAAGAATAGCCAATCTCTGCGCTATTGATGAAAAAACAGTCAGAGACAGAAGAGAAAAGGCAGGACTCAGGCCAGTCTATAAAATGGTCGACACCTGTGCTGCCGAGTTCGAGGCCCATACACCCTATTTTTACTCAACCTATGAACGGCCTTTTTATAAGGCAGCTGTCAGCGATCAGCAATCAGCTGTCAGTTCAGAACTAACGGCTCAGGCGGAATGCGAAGCCCACCCTACCAATAACAAAAAAATCATTATCCTTGGAAGCGGACCGAACAGAATCGGGCAGGGAATAGAGTTTGACTACTGCTGTGTTCACGCTGTTCTTGCGCTGAAAGAACTGGGGTATGAGACGTTGATGGTGAACTGCAATCCGGAAACGGTCAGTACTGATTATGACACTGCTGACAGGCTGTATTTCGAACCTTTGACGCTCGAAGATACCCTGAATATAATCAGGACAGAAAAGCCACTTGGTGTGATCGTACAGTTCGGCGGTCAGACACCGCTGAAACTGGCTGTTCCCCTGGAAAAGGAGGGAGTCAAAATCCTCGGCACGTCGCCTGATTCCATAGACAGGGCTGAAGACAGAAAAAGGTTCAAGGAGATTCTTCATAAACTGGACCTGAGACAGCCTGAAAGCGGCACAGCCATGTCAGTTGATGAAGCCATTAAAGAAGCAACAGCTATCGGATACCCTGTTATGGTCAGACCATCCTACGTGCTTGGCGGACGGGCCATGGAAATCGTTTACGATGAAAAGCGTTTAAAGGCCTACATGCAGAGAGCTGTATCTGCCTCACCGGAGCATCCTGTTCTGGTAGACAAATACCTTGAGGACGCCATTGAAGTTGATGTTGATGCCATCTCCGACGGCAGCATGGTTGTAGTCGGGGGAATTATGGAGCATATAGAAGAAGCGGGAATTCATTCCGGGGATTCAGCCTGCTCACTTCCACCGTACTCGCTCTCAAACGATGTCCTGAAAAGAATCAAGACGCAGGCAAAGGCCCTCGCAAAGGAGCTCAATGTGATTGGGCTGATGAATATACAGTTTGCGGTAAAAGAAGATCAGATATACATTCTTGAAGTAAATCCAAGAGCGTCCCGCACGATCCCTTACGTCAGCAAATCAATCGGAGTGCCCCTGGCAAAACTGGCGGCAAAGGTTATGGCAGGCAAGACCCTTGAGGAACTGGGATTAACAGCTGAAGTTGAAATATCACACTACTCGGTCAAGGAAGCGGTATTTCCCTTTGACAGGTTTGTGGGAGTCGACACGCTGCTCGGCCCGGAAATGAAATCCACCGGAGAAGTAATGGGTATTGACAAGGATTTCGGAAGGGCTTATGCCAAATCTCAGGCTTCTGCCAAAAATACCATGCCCCTCTTCGGCAAGGTATTATTCAGTGTGAAAGATAAAGACAAGAGCTACATTCTTTCTCTTGCGAAAAAATTATCTTCTCTCGACTTTTCACTTGTGGCCACAAGAGGGACCGCTGCCTATCTTCAGGAGAACGGTCTTGAAGTAGGGATTGTGAATAAAATGCAGGAAGGAAGGCCAAACATAGTTGATCATATAAAAAATAAGGAAATCAATTTCATAGTGAACACTGTTTCAAGCGCCAGGGCCCATGAGGACTCTTTTTATCTGCGGGAAGCAGCACTCCAGTACAATGTGACATACACGACCACGGTAGCAGGAGCGCGGGCTGCCACCAACGCCATAGAAGTGATGCTTAAAAAGGAGCTCAGCGTTAAATCACTGCAGGAATACCACAGCATTCAGCGTCAATCATCATAATTAATATTTACTTTCACAAACCGATACTGTTAAAATTTCTCGAGGACATAACCGATGCAAAAAGTACCAATGACCCCCCAGGGGTATCAAAAATTAAAAGACGAACTTTCTGATCTGATGAAAGTGAAGCGCCCCGCAAATGTTAAGGCAATTGCTGAGGCCCGGGCACATGGAGATCTTTCGGAAAACGCCGAATATCATGCTGCAAAGGAAAGGCAGTCATTTATCGCAGGCCGTATCCAGGACCTTCAGGCAAAAATAGCCCTTGCCCAGGTAATAGACCCTTCGACAATAACCCAGGACAGGATTGCTTTTGGGGCCACTGTGAAGGTCATAGATCTTGATAATGACGAAGAAAAGGTCTATATTCTGGTCGGTCCTGAGGAAGCAGATATCAAGGCCGGTAAAATTTCTATTCATTCCCCCATAGGCAAAGCCCTTATCGGAAAAGCAGAAGGAGCTGAAGTTACTGTAATAGCCCCTGCCAGAACTATTGAATACGAAGTGATAGAGATCCGCTTTGAAGCTTTTTAAGACATCTGTTCGAGAAAACAGAGAACTGGCAAAAAACCACTATCGCTTAACTCTTCATCCTTCAGAGACAACAAAGAGGCCGGAGCCGGGTAACTTCTTCATGTTATCAGTTAGCAACGGACTCGACCCACTTCTCAAAAGGCCGTTCAGCATCCATCGAATCCTCGGCGATGATCTGCAGTTTCTCTACCGGGTAGTTGGCAAAGGAACAGAAATTCTGAGCAGTCGCAAACCGGGTGACACAATTGAGGTACTCGGACCCCTCGGCAACAGCTTTCCCGTAAGAAAATCAAATAAGAACATTGTCCTTGTAGCCGGAGGGCTCGGAATCGCGCCGATAGTGGGACTTGCTGAGAAGATTTCACACTCCCGCCAGTTCCTGAAAAAAAGCGATGAGATGAATGGACCTCTTCTCTTTTACGGCGCAAAAACCAAAAATGAAGTGATGTGCCGGGAGGATTTGGAATCCCTGAACATAAAACCAATAATATCAACTGATGACGGCACCTTTGGCATAAAAGGAAATATCGTAACTTGCCTGAAACGTTATTTCAGCCGCCACAAATTAATGACAGAGGGATGTACGCTTTATGCATGCGGTCCTGAAATGATGCTGAAATCTCTTTCTTCATTCACTGCGAAAAAAGGGATACACTGCTTTGCTGCGCTTGAACAGAATATGGCCTGTGGAGTAGGAACATGTCTTGGCTGTGTGGTAAATACAAAAAAAGGGTATCGGCGGGTCTGTAAAGAAGGACCGGTTTTCCCGATCGAAGAGATCATCTGGGATAAACTCTAAAACAAGGCGCTCTCATTATGAAAAAAAGAACATCTTCTGATCTCAAAGTTGACCTTGGCAGGCTGAAACTTAAGAACCCTGTCATGACCGCCTCCGGAACCTTCGGGTACGGGAAGGAGTATTCTGAATTTTTTGACCTGAACAGGCTGGGGGCCCTGGTAATTAAAGGAATCTCCCTTAAGCCCATGAAGGGCAATCCCGTGCCGAGAATATGCGAAACCCCATCGGGGATGCTCAATGCCATAGGACTCCAGAACAACGGGTTAAAGGGGTTTATGAAAGAGCAGCTTCCTTTTCTGAAAACAGTCAAAACAAAAGTCATTGTTAATATACTGGGAAACTCTGTTGATGACTACGTTGAACTCGCCCAGCAGATGGAAGGCGCGGGAGTTGACGCTGTTGAACTGAATGTATCCTGCCCCAATGTAAAAAAAGGCGGAATAGCCTTCGGGACAGAGCCGGCTGCGTTTGAGGAGCTCATCAGAGCTGTCAGGAAAAAAGTGGACCTCCCTCTTATCACCAAGCTGTCACCGAATGTCTCGGACATAAAACAGTTCGCCAGGATAGCGGAAGACTCGGGATCTGACATTATTTCACTCATAAACACCATCACAGGCATGAGCATCAATGTAAAAACGCGGCAGCCCCGTCTCGCCAATATCACCGGCGGCCTCTCAGGCCCGGCCATCAGGCCTGTAGCGGTCAGGATGGTATGGGAGTGCTACAAAACCGTAAGTATCCCTATTATCGGCATGGGCGGCATACTGTCTTCGGATGATGCCCTGGAGTTTATCCTTGCCGGGGCCAGCGCAGTTGCTGTAGGAACAGGAAATTTTCTGAACCCGACAACAACTACTACCATCATTGACGGGATTAAGGACTATATGGCGCAAACAGGCATAGATTCTATGTCCGCGCTGACAGGAGCATTGAAATGCCCGAAAAGGCCGTAATCACCCTGACAACAGACTTTGGCCTGAAAGATCCCTTTGTCGGGATAATGAAAGGGGTAATCCTGGGTATAAATCCGGACGCATCGATCGTGGACCTCACCCATAACATAGAGAGGCACAATATATTCGAGGCATCGCAGTCTCTCAAGATGAGCTGCAAATACTTTCCTCCGTTTTCCATTCATCTGGTTGTAGTCGATCCCGGTGTCGGTGGCAGCCGTCGGCCTGTTCTCGCAGTAACTGAAAATGCATATTTTGTCGGCCCTGACAATGGCGTATTAACGTCAGTCATTGAATCCTGCGCCACTGATATTCTCAAGGTATTTCATATTACCGCTTCCCGTTATTTTCTTCCCATGAGCGGCTCGACATTTCATGGACGTGACATATTTGCGCCTGTTGCTGCCTGGCTTTCAACAGGAACCTCCCCTGATACATTCGGTGATCTGATTAGTGATTACAGAGTGATACCGATCCCGAAGGCCGTGAAGACAGGGCACAGGCTGAGCGGTGAGATAGTGGCCCTTGATAACTTTGGCAACGCAATATCAAATATCACAATAAACCAGCTCGAAGAACTCTCATCCCTGGAGAGCAAGGAACTATTCAGGGTGACCTGCAGAGATGAGCAGCTCCGCCTGGTCAGCTTTTATTCTGAAAATCAGAGTTCTCAACCCGCTGCCATCATAAACAGTTTTGGCTACCTTGAATTGTTTGCTTTTAAAGATAATGCAGCAGAAAAATATAATATTAAACCGGGCGACGGCCTGAGTGTTTCCGTTAAACATACATCATGAATATTTTACTGATCGGCAACTTTGCACCTCCCTTTGAAGAGGAAAACCTTCACAACATTTCATTATTAAAAAAACTGGAAGATGACAGCCATCAATGCACTATTATTAATATCTCGGAAAACCCTTCTAATGACTCGAGATTTATTGACGCGGCAAAGCCGCTCACATTCATAGTAAAACTGATCCGGCACGGATGGCGAAAAGATGTTATACATTTCTCAACAAAGGGATATCTCCGTGTTGGATTGTTAAAACTTATGATATCAACCCTGACAGGCCTCCTGTTTCGTGCCAGGACAGTGCTGACCATCCATTCTGAGTTATTCTCAATGCAGGGACAGATGCGAAGCCCCTTTGGCGGACGTCAAACTCTATTCACCTCTTTTACCGCAGCAGGGAAAATAATCTGTCATGACAGGGACACCTATGACGTTGCTTCAATGTACATGAAAAAGTCGAATTTTGAACTGATCCCATCGTTTATTTATGTTCCGGATGAAGTGATCAATACTGAAAGCCCGGCATTAAAAAAATTGAAAGAACGGGAAAAGGTCATAATTTTCTCGAGCATTGTATATCCATCATTCGTCTTTGAAATAATAAAGGAGCTGCTCAGCAATTATCCCCTTCCCGCTGATCTCGGGATCGTTCTGTCCTTTGCTGAAAAGTCCTCTTCCAAGCTTCGGCATGTGCTGGAGGAGACAGGTGGTAAGATCAGGGACCAGCTCATTTTTATTGACAGTAATGACCTGAAAGGGACCCTTCTCGCGTATTCAAAGGCTGAAATTATTGTCAGGCCGTTGAGCTGCGAGGGAACAACATATTATAAAGATTTTGCCATATCCGCAAAAAAACTGATGCACCATAAAAACCTCATAGAAATTCCGGGCGGTCTGCTTTTTCTGAAAGAGGGAGATATCGCGGCTATGTGCGTATGCATAATCAATACA
Organism: Thermodesulfovibrionia bacterium; assembly: GCA_947259645.1. GTDB lineage: Bacteria > Nitrospirota > Thermodesulfovibrionia > UBA6902 > UBA6902 > Glo-13. The sequence continues at coordinate 7,359 of CAMYND010000050.1, forward strand.
ATGCTTTGTGTAGAGTCAGGCCCTGTCGCTGATTCCGGGTTTGCTGATTCCTACGATAAGATCTTAAAGATCTATGCTGAGTAGCAAAAATAGATGCACCAACGGCAGTTTAGTGACTTAATTTGCTTTATCTTCCATCATGTTATCAGTTTTTCAATCATAATACTTGACAAATTTAGTAGACTTTTATAACGTAAGGTATGTTAAAACTTTCTACCAAGGGTCAGTACGGAGTGCGTGCCATGTTTGAGCTGGCGAAAAACTATGATCAGGGTCCCATGACCATAAAGGAAATCGCGAGCAGACAGGATGTCTCTGTGGCCTATCTTGAGCAGCTTATGAACAAGTTGCGGAGGTCTAAGCTGATTATAAGCCAGAAAGGCCCCGGCGGAGGATACACGATAAACAGAAAGCCGGAAGAGATCAGCGTAGGGATGATATTAAATTCTCTGGAAGGTCCTGTTACCATAACACAGTGCCTTGATCCAACTGCCAAGGGCTGTAAAAGAGTTGACGGATGTGTTGCGCGACTCTTATGGAAATCACTTGGTGAGAAAATTGAAGATTTTCTCGAAACGATAAATTTGAACGATTTATTAAAAGAAGAAGCGAAACTGGCGGGATAGCACCATGTCATTTGCGGAGGCCCATAAATTGGATGAAGCACAACCAAATTTTCTGGACAAGCCCATTGAAACTGACGCGACAACTGATATCATTTACATGATGTGTCCAATGCACCTTCTCACCCTGGAGGAGAAAGCCAAGGAAATTACGGTAGGACAGACACTTGCCATACTGACCGATTATGACGGTGCCCTTGAGGATATTCCCCAATGGTGCAATAAAACGGGCAATGAGTTTCTTGGTATTTACGAAGATGATGATCATTATAAATTTTATATAAAAAAGATCAGGGAGTCAGAATGAAAAAAATATATATGGATCACGTTGCAACAAATCCGCTCCACCCTGAAGTGCTTGACGCAATGATGCCCTATTTTAAGGAAGAATATGGCAACCCGCTCAGTTTATACGAAGCCGGGATGAACGCGAGAAACGCTATTGAGAATGCCCGGGAAAGTACGGCGTCGCTGATACATGCCAAGTCAAGAGAAATTATTTTCACAGCAAGCGGCGCAGAGTCCAACAACTTCGCGTTAAAAGGGATCGCCTATGCCCTTCAAAACAAGGGAAAGCATCTCATTGTATCAAAAATGGAACACCACTCTGTATTGAATACCGCCCGTTTTCTCGAAAAGCAGGGATTCGCGGTTACCTATCTGCCCCTGGACAAGTACGGACTTGTCAATCCCGCTGATGTTGAAAAAGCGATAACAGATGAGACGATACTTATCTCGATTATCCATGCCAGCCCGGAAATCGGTACTATTCAGCCCATAAACGAAATAGGTCAGATCGCAAGAGGAAAAGGCATATTAATGCATACAGATAGCGTATCATCGGTAGGAAACATTCCTGTTGATGTTGATTCGCTTAATGTCGACCTTATGTCCTTTGCTGCTCACCAGTTTTACGGCCCGAAAGGCGCTGGAGCGCTGTATATCAAAGAGGGCACCCGGGTTGTACCCCTTATATACGGCGGTATTCAGGAAAACGGACGGAGAGCAGGCACTGAGAACGTTCCCGCAATTGTCGGCATGGGCAAGGCTGCGGAGCTGGCTACAAGAGATTTGCAGAAACGAATCGACCATGTTAAACCCTTTCGGGACTCGATAATTGAGCATGCCCTGAACATTGAAAATCTGTTTCTTACCGGGCATTCTGAACAGAGACTGCCGGGCCATGCAAGCTTTATCGTCGATTTTATCGAGGGTGAGGCAATGCTGATGCTTCTTGCCGGAAAAGGCATTGCCTGCGCCAGTGGTTCCGCCTGCAGTTCCAGGGCACTCAAGGCATCTCCTGTATTGATTTCTATCGGTATCCCTGCACATCAGGCGCAGGGATCTGTGGTGTTTACCATAGGCGAAGATACGTCACAAGAGGACATAGATTATTTTAATGAAACTTTTCAAGCTGTTATTAAACGATTGAGAGAAATTTCACCCTTTACAAAAGGATGGGAAGGAACGGAGGATTCTGCATGTACAGTGAAAAAGTAATGGACCACTTCACCAATCCCCGAAATGTCGGGGAGATGGCCGATGCTGATGGTGTAGGTACGGAAGGCAACCCGGTATGCGGTGATATGATGAAGATTTTTATAAAGGTAAAGGATGACAAGATAACTGAGGCCAAGTTTCAGACCTTTGGATGCGGTGCCGCGATTGCGGTATCTAGCATAGTTACTGAAATGGCCCAGGGTTTAACTCTTGATGAGGCACTTAAGATAACAAAGGCCTCATTGGCTGAGGCTCTTGACGGTCTTCCGCCTCAGAAAATGCACTGCTCCAATCTTGGCGCGGATGCTCTTCGTAAAGCCATAGAGGACTATAAAAGTAAACAGGGAAAATAGATGCAGTCTGTTTCCCTTGGCTATTCCCCCTGCCCCAATGACACATTCATCTTCTTTGCCATGACCCATGGCAAGGTTGAGGGGGGAAACCTGAGTTTCAGTGAACAGCTGGCTGATGTTGAAGCCTTAAACCTGAAGGCTCTAAACCGTGAACTGGACGTAACTAAAGTTTCCTATCATGCCCTCGGTTTTCTTCGGGATAATTACTGCCTGCTCAGATCCGGCAGCGCTCTTGGCAATGGCTGCGGGCCCCTTATTGTTTCAAAAGATGCATGTTCCATGGAGGAGCTCCGTAATAAAAAGATAGCAATCCCGGGAAAACTGACAACAGCATATCTGTTACTTCAGCTCTATGATCCTGCTTTCCGGTTCAGGCCTGATACGATTCAGCCCATGCCCTTTGATAAAATCATGAATTCTGTTGTCAGCGGCGAAAGTGATGCAGGCCTGATAATTCATGAAGGAAGATTTACCTTTGCGTCTTACGGACTGCGCCAGGTCCTTGATCTGGGTACCTGGTGGGAGAACGAAACATCTCTGCCAATACCTCTTGGCGGAATTATGGCCAGAAGATCTCTTGGGGATGAACGTATCCGTGCCATTGACGGGATTCTGAAAAAGAGCATTGAATTCGCCTTTAGCAACCGGAGCCAGCCCCTCAAATATATTAAAGAGCATGCTCAGGAGCTCTCTGACGAAGTAATTAAGCAGCACATAGATTTATACGTAAACGCTTATTCTCTCGATCTGGGTGATAAAGGAGAGCGTGCTGTTAATGAATTTCTCTCAAGAGCTGAGGCTGCCGGAATTATTCCTCCTTCAAATCAACCGCTTTTTGCCTCATGATTTTCATGCTCACCGGGTCCTGAAGTAGGAAACCCATTCATTTTTGAGTTATAATCTCATCGTGGAAAATAACCGATTTGCCTCAATAGATATAGGGACCAATACGTTTCGATTACTGATTGCGCAGGTAGCATTTGACAGTACGCGCGCAAGGTATTTGATCGATGAAATCTGTTCTGAAAGGACAGTGACCCGCCTTGGTGACAGTATTACAAAAGAGGGTACTCTCAGAGAGAATTCAATAGGTAAAAGCATCGAGATACTTAAACGGTATAATGAGCTTATTTCCCGTCATAATGTCAGCAGAACAACAGCGATTGCGACTGCCGCGCTCAGGGAAGCTAAAAACAGAGCTTATTTTATTGAAATGGCCAAGGAACGTGCCGGACTTGATGTGGAAGTCGTGTCCGGCGAACGTGAGGCTGTTATCACCGCGTCAGGGATCTTAATGGATGTTGACCGGGAACAACCTGCTTTGCTGCTCGACATCGGGGGAGGAAGCACAGAACTGATCTTTTACAGAAATAATCAGCCTGAACTCATCCGGAGCCTTGACCTTGGTGTTCTGTATCTTGCCGGAAATTACATGGTACACGATCCTCCATTGCGTAAAGATCTCATTGCCATGAAAACCGAGATCACAGAGATCCTGGAGAAAGAGATCCAGCTTTTTAGAGGCTATTGTTCTCCAGATAACATGTTTATCGGGACTGCCGGTACGGTAACGGCCCTGGCTGCCATATCCCAGGGTCTTAGTTTTTTTGATCACGACAAAATCCACAAATATCAATTATCATTAGAAGACGCACAAAGCATCTACGAAAGGATGTCAGTAATGTCTTTAGCTGACAGGGCAGAGCTTCTTCCCTTTGACCCGTCGCGGCTTGATATTTTAGTGCCCGGGACAGTTATGCTTATTTCCCTCATGGAATTATTCGGTTTCAAAGACATATCAGTGAGTAATTACGGACTGAGAGAGGGTATATTGATTGAATTATATAATGAAATGTCGTAATCTACTATCCGGTGTCAGCGTTTAACCATTACTAAATTAAGTGAGCAATGCAGATGAAGAAAACAGTACCGCATAAACTTCTCTTGAGAAAGGCATCAATTAAGGATGTCAGGGCAATTCATTCTCTTGTGAATGAATTTGCCAAAAAAGACAGTATGCTGCCCCGAGCTCTCAATGAAATATATGAAAATATTCGAGACTATTCTGTATGTACTGATAATGACAAGGTGGTTGCTGTCGCGGCTCTTCATATCCTTTGGGAGAACCTTGCTGAGATCCGGTCGATTGCGGTAGCAAGCCCATACCAGAACCATGGAGCAGGGAAAAAACTGATAAAACATTGTTTAAAGGAAGCACAAAAACTTGGCGTAACAAAAGTCTTTGCACTCACCTACCAACCCGGGTACTTTAAGAAGCTGGGTTTCATGGATATCGACAAAAACAACCTTCCTCATAAAATATGGGGGGACTGCCTGAAATGCCCGAAATTTCCTGACTGTGAGGAAGAGGCTGTCATGATAGAATTAGATTAATCCCCTATCGACCTGCAGGGACCTGTCCATAGTCTTCCAGCTGAATTCTGACATAGGCTTTCTGTTTCAGCTCATCAATGTGTTCACGAAGCCTTTTAATCAGCTCTTTAGAGACCAGATACTCCTCTATTTCACTCCTGGCCTCACGAAATTCCTTTCCAGGAAACCTGCTTTTATTCTCTTCATAGAACGACTCAATTTCGGTGTAAGAGACATGAATAAATGCTTTAATCCTTTTTTCGATATACTCATTTACAATTCCTTTTTCATCTTTTATACTGCTCTTTCTTCCTTTGAACCCGTATTTTCCGGATTCCCTTACCAGAAGCATTCTGCTAATTATCTGGTTCATAACTTCTTCCCTGGTGTATTCTTCTTCAGATTTATTCACTTTATCCAAGGCGTCTTCAAACTCACTCAACAGGATAGCTTCATCATCAACAATTGCAACTACCCTCTCGAGAATTTCAGCGTATGCAGATGGTCGACTGAACAGTAAAAGGGATAATAGAGAACAGAGTATCACCAGACTGTACAGAACAATTGATCCCATAAATATTTTACAAATACGGTTTACGGTACTCATTAATCTCCTTTTCATTCAGATCAAAAAGCATGTCCAATACTGAAGTGAAATTCTCCCGAACTTTCTCCAGGCTCTCTGTCTAATTTATGGCCATAATCAAGTCGTATCGGCCCCACGGGTGTTTTATACCTTATTCCTGCACCTGCCACATATTTCAGGTCTAAGTCAACATTATCGATAATTCTCCAGACATTTCCGGCATCAATAAAGGTAACGAGTCCAAAGCCTTTTCCAAGGGAGAACCTGAACTCCCCGTTCGTTAGCAGAAAAACATTCCCACCGGTTGGGGCGTCTTGAGCTCCTTTCGGTCCAAGGGAATCATGTTCATATCCCCTCTCAGTGGTTCTCCCACCCAGAAAATATCTTTCAATAAGGGGAACCTCCTCTATATCTTCAAAACTGTTTGCAACGCCACCCCTTAAAGAAAAAGCAAAGATCACCCTCTTATGCAGTTGTGAATACCACGCACTCTGAAATGAACTTTTCAAGAAATCTGTTTCTGATAAAAATATGCGTGATGCATACTTCAGAGCAACTCCGAGAAGCATTCCTGAAGAGGGTTCAGAAGGATTGTCACGAGTATCATAAAATAATGACGCTGATATACTGCCAATGCCTAACGTGCCGGTGTCTTCCTTGCTCAATATTACGCCGGGCTGGACATCTTTTGTGTCTGTAAATGAGTACTCATAATTGAGCCCCACCTTCAGCCCCTTTAAGAGCTCTTTTTCAACACCCGCGATAAAACTCAACTTGTCTATTTTGTAAAGAACCTCCCGTGTCTCAATGTTGACAGATCTCGTGTCCTCCTTCATCAAGTATATCTTTAAGGGAACATCAGGCCTGTTAAAAAGCCATGGCTCTCTAAAACTCAGTATGTATCTTTGTTCCACAGAACTCATTTCCGCACGAAATCCTGCCTGCCTGTGATACCCGCCGATGTTCCGGTATCGCAAATCAAACGCCCCTCTGAATTCCTCATAGTCTCCATAGCCAAGTGAAAATTCAATTGAGCCCGCGTTGCTCTCTTTAACGGTAACAACCATATCCTGAACCACGCCGTCATCATCTCTATATCCGGTGCCATGCATATCCATTGACACCTCATTAAAAAGGCCAAGTTTATATAATCGCCGCTTCGTGCTGGAGACCTCCTCAATATCATAATGATCTCCACTTTCAAAGGTAAATTCCCGCATTATGATTTTTGCTTTTGTTTTTTCATTTCCGCGCAAAATTATTTTACCTATGATAATGGGCATATTTTCGGTAATATGAAAGTCAAGAAATGCTCTGTCACCATCAAAGCGGCTCCTCATATCCACAACTGCATTTATAAATCCATTTTGTCCGTACAGCGATAAAACCCGGTATCTTGAATCTCCTATATCTAGAAGGTTAAAGGGAGAATCTTTTTCAATATTTATCGCCTCAAGAATTTCCAATTCACGAACATCCTCATTCCCTGTTATCTTAATTCCCCCAATCCGTGTCTGTGTCCCCTCATCTATAAGAAATGAAACAGTCATATTAATTCCTTTATCATCCAACTCCTTTCGAACATCGGTAACTTGCATGTTCAGGTAACCAAGGGCGCTGTAAAATCTCTCGAGAGATTCTCTGCTGACCTGGATAAGATTACTGTTAAACGGTTTCTGTTCAACGAGCGGTACTATTTTCGCAAGGGTATCAGGGTTTAAGGTAATTCCGGAATAATCTATTTTTCTCAGGATGACCTGTTCGCCCTCAAATATGACAAATGTGACCCTGGTTACATCCGGTTCCGTTTCAATCCCGGCCGCAACTTGCGCATTCATATATCCTTCATCTGTATATATTGTTTTGATCCTGCTGACTATTTCAGATGTCAGTTCATCACTTACCTCATTATTTTCAAGATATGTGATTACTTTCTTTAATCTTCTTGTGCTGAATACCCGGTTATTTTTAAAGACAACCTCAAGTTTCGGTCCAATATGCGCGGGTATTATTAATTTGCCATCTTTATATGTATATGGTCCGGCAACCGGGTTGAGGTATTTTCTTTTCTTAAAATAGGCCACGTATTTCTTAATAGCCCTGTCTATTTTGTTCCGGTTAAAAACCTGGCCTGAATAGACATTCAGAAATTTTCTCAGTTCCGGCGGCGTTTCAATTTTATCTATAGTAAGCGGTTGACCTTCATCAATTATGATCTGAATATCTACCAGTGGCTTCTTTTCAGTTTCATTGATTGATAGAGAAAAAGCAGCATCGGGATACCCCCTCCTCTGATATGCATCACGTATTTTTTTATTAGCTACTGCATCATATTCTGGCCGATAATCTCCATATTCTTTAAAAGGAATTATTTTTTTGATCTGTCGGAGGGGGATTTGACTGTTGCCTTCAGCACTGATCCTGTTAATCAAAGGGACTTCTTTGATTGTAAATTTTAATCTTACTTCTCCGTTCTGTATCTCTGCTGATGATATAATGTCCAGAAATACATTCTTTCTGAATGCGCGCTTAATGCCTGATCTCAATTCATTCATCTTCAGTTCATCCCCGACAGATATCGAGATAAGGTCAAGTAATTCTTCTTCTTCTATTCTTGTAAGTCCTTCAACTTCAATACTGCCTACAATTTTTGACTCATAATCATTGGCAAAACAGGCTGGTACAGCCATAAGCAGCGTCAGGCATAACACTGCGCAGCGCAGATAAGGGACCAGGAGTGTATGATTCATCTACTTAAACTCAATTCTGTATTTAACATCAGCCCCGGCGCTCCCTATTTCATTCCGGGAGCCAATGAGTGACATATTTTCGTTTACCTTGTATTCAACCTGTATAACCTGATCTTCAGCTGACCCGACTGTACTCGAATAGGTCACATATATCCGGTTGTCCAAAAGACGTTTTCTGATGATAATTCTCGGGCTGAACGCACCTTCTGTTGTCGTATGCGGCTCAATCTCAAACTGCTCAAATCCTGTAATATCCTTAAACTCTTTCGCTATTTCATCCTGAAGAGAACCGGTCAGCAATGCGGTTGCCTCACTGGCAGCCAGGCCGCTTTCAATACCTTTTCCCTCCTTGTTAAGCTGTCCAAAGGTAAGAAGTGAAAGGATCTCCTCCTCTGACAGAGGGGGATCTGAGTAAAGGGTCAATTCAAATTTATCAAGAGTGCCGTCCAGGGAGAGACGAACATAATAGTTGCTTGCATATGTGTCAGCAAGTATGTGAAAGAAGGGTTCAATACCATTTGGTTTAATAAAGTCAACACTGCTGCCCTCAAGTACATTAAATTGATTGCTCCTGAAAAATACCGTCCCCTGATTTGCTTCCATTCTTCCAATGATTCCATGCTCTTTGACGGTGCCGGTAACATTGATATTCATTTTCACAGGAGTTCTTGCAATATTGTTGTCAATCAGAATCCTGTCCGAGGTAAGGTTCAGATTCAGCACAGTGTCAGAAAGAAAAGGCGGATAGTCAAAGCTCTCCTCCCTGATTTGCTTTAATCCGAGCAGCCAGCTCCTCCACTCGACTCTTTTCGCATATTTAGCCTTGTTAATGCTAACGTCCCCTGTGAGACTCGAGCCTTTGCTCGTTTTTTCATAAAAAAGCTTCCCGTCAAGGACTGCGCTCAATTCCGAATCTTTTCTGATTCTTATCCCCGATATATCAGAAGAGATATACAGTTCCGACAAAGCCCTGTCCTTAAAATAACCAACACCGGATAGTGTGGCATTACCGCCGGAAAACTGAACAGACAGGGCATCAAAAGAAACACTGTTCTTTTTTAATCGAAATGTTCCGTAGACCGGTCCGATCTTATGTTGAGACTCAGTCAATACCGCGGTCGCATCATTTACCTTTATTTCCCCTTCAAGTTCAGGAGATTTCCATGGTCCTGCGATCAGAACAGTAAAATCCCCCCTTCCTCGGATTGAAGTCAGTTTATCAGTTAATGCTTTTAACGGCGCTATGTCCAGATTCCCCTTTAAGTTCAGATTGTATTGCTGATTGATCTTTAATTTCCCCGATACAGCCAATTCCGCATTATCTGCGCTGAGCATGAATGACGTAATGGTAAGCTCATCTCCATCTAACTGAAATACAACGGGTTCCAGGTTTCTGAATCTGTATCCATAAAGAGCCATCTGCACTGACTGAAAGGTAGAATTCAACGTCATCGTCCTGTTACGGCCGAGCAAGGAAATATTACCTTCCAGAGACAGGGACATGTCACGGGGAGGGTCAGGTATAAGGCCTGAAAGCAAAGAATCGTACCTGGCCTTTTCAAAGCCCACATCTGCATTCCATCTTATTTCATCAGAAAGTGCTGCCCCGGCATCAACAGTAACGTTTCCCTCCAGGAAGCTTCCTTTGGCTGAAATCTTGTTATTTGCGTACCGTCCTGTGATCAGACCCTGTCCTATATCCATTTTCCTGAAACGGCTTTCCTCAATAGCCAGGGAATATTCCAGCACCGGATTGCTGATAGTGCCTGACCCCGTTGCATTTAACCCAAAGGTGGCGTCAATCTCAGCATGAGCAAGGGCTGGAAAATCATTGAGGCTGATTTTTTTTGAAGACACTGAAAGGTTAAACTTCTCGTTAAAAAAAAGCGTGCCATCCGCATCTGCAGATGAATCACCGCGCTCAGCTTCTATTGAACGGAAATCTATCCTGTCAGGAGAGAACAATGATTTTATTGCGATTTTATCAAAAGGCTGTTCGTACGCAACTCCGTCGCTAACAATCAGCTCAGCTGTTCCTTTGTAGTTATTTGAGTCCCCTTCAAATGAGAGCAAACCCTCTGCCTTCCCGGTTATCGGCAGCTCCTTGTAGGCAGCAACAATGAACGGCGATACATGTACATCCTGAATTGAAGCCTTTGCCTTGAAGTAGGGATCTCTGAAGTCAAACAGCTCGCCAGCTTTTCTGAATTCAGCAGAACCTGACAGATTATATACTGACGTTCCCTGATTAACCTTCAGCTGTTCAACGTTGAGTGATTTCATGGTATAGGATATATCCGCAAATGCCTCATCGAAACCGATTCCATGAATGCTTCCGGAATCAGCCTCCAGCCTGCCGTTCAGCACAGGGTCATCGAAGAGCCCCTCAAGCCTCCCGACAAACCGAACCGGGGCATCAAACCTCGTATATTCGGGTGCTGTTAAATCTGAGGCGTCTTCACTGTCAAGGAGCATATCAAGGTCGAATCTGTCACTGTTCAGGTCAATAGTCCCATTAAGGAGCAGCGTTGTCTTCTCAGAGGTTAAAACAGAGTTTTCAAGTCTGAGAACACCTTC
>CAMYND010000051.1 GCA_947259645.1 Thermodesulfovibrionia bacterium
TATCTTGATTTTGAGAAACCGGTTGCAGAGCTGGAAAATAAAATAGAAGAACTCAAGCGCCTTGCTGACGGCAAGGACATGAATATAACAGCCGAGATTAAGAAACTCGAGAAAAAAGCCAGAGACTTGAGGGCTGACATATTTGCAAAAATAACGCCCTGGCAGAAAACGCTCATTGCACGACACCCTGAAAGGCCCTATACACTGGACTATATCCATATGCTCACAGAGGATTTTGTGGAGCTCCATGGTGATAGAAGATATGGGGATGATCCGTCAATTGTTGGCGGCATGGCCCGCTTTCAGGGCACAGCTGTCGCGGTCATCGGTCATCAGAAAGGCCGGGGCACCAAAGAGAGAATTGAAAGAAATTTCGGGCAGCCTCACCCGGAAGGATATCGAAAAGCGCTCAGAATCATGAAGCTTGCAGAACGCTTCAGCATGCCCATAATTACCCTCATTGACACACCCGGAGCATATCCCGGAATCGGTGCTGAAGAGAGGGGACAGTCCGAGGCGATTGCAAGCAATCTTATCGAGATGTTCAATATAAAGACCCCCATAGTCTGCCTTGTTATCGGGGAAGGAGGGAGTGGAGGCGCCCTGGCCCTCGCTGTTGGCGACAGGGTTTTAATGATGGAGCACTCAGTTTATTCCGTCATTTCTCCAGAAGGATGTGCCGCCATATTATGGGCAAAAGACGGCAATTCAGTCGGCCCCGCTGAATATTCTAAATCTTCAGATGCCCTGAAAATGACATCTCAGGATCTGCTTAAATTCGGAGTAATAGAAGAGATAATACCTGAACCTCTGGGTGGAGCTCACAGAAATCAGGCAGACGCGGCCAACACTATTGCAGAAGTCCTGCACCGCCATATAAGCGAGCTGAAAGAGGTTCCCGTTGAGGCGCTTCTCAATCAGCGCTATGATAAGTTCAGAAAAATCGGTGGGCTGCAGGGCAAAAAATAGAGGTCAAGGTTAGGGGGTAGAGAGAGAAAATCCGGTTCCTTTAGAACTCTTCTGTTCGCCATCATGCTTCGGCACGACGCCTAATTGACGAGCTAAATATTTCATGTTAAACTCATAATTAACCAAATTTCAATAGCTTTTTTAAAGAAAAGGGAAATTCCATATGTCCTCTATCGCCCCATTTATCATGATCGGCAGCTTTATTATATTCATCGCAGTGACCTGGTACATTAAAACATATAACAAGTTCATCAAGTACAAGAACCTGATAGAAGAATCATGGAGCGGGATCGATGTCGCCTTAAAAAGGCGCTTCAATCTCATTCCTAACCTCATTAAAACTGTCGAGGGGTATGTGAAGCACGAGTCAGAGGTTCTTGACAAGGAAAGCAAGCGGTTTACAGGAACAGCTGACATTCCTGACAGGATGAAAGAGGAAAGCCGCCTTTCCAGCTCTCTTCACGGCCTGCTGGCACTTGCAGAGAACTATCCTGACCTGAAGGCCAGCAAGAACTTCTTCAGCCTTCAGAAAACACTGAATGAGATTGAACAGGACATACAAGAGGCCCGTAACCGTTACAACGGGTCAGTAAGGGGTTTAAATACACTCGTAGAATCTTTCCCGAGCAAAATCATTGCTGATAAGTATAACTTCACTAAAGCAAATTACTTTACTCTTGAGCTTGCCACTCAACGTGAAATGACTAATGTTGATTTTACTTCATCCAGTAATGAGCAGTAGGGTTCAAAGAACGGGCAAGAACATGCTGCGCTCACCTTTTCTGTGATATAATGTAATCCATGACTATTCAAATATCTTTTCACGGCGGCGTTGAAACAGTAACAGGATCCTGTCATTTACTCGATGTTAACGGACTGCGGATCCTTATTGACTGCGGCCTTTTCCAGGGCGGAGCCCGCTGGGAAAACAGGAACTTCGATGATTTTGCCTTTGACCCTGCGTCTATAGATTTCCTCCTCCTTACTCATGGCCACCTTGACCACTGCGGCAGGATCCCTGTCCTGGTAAAAAAGGGGTTTAAAGGGAAAATTATCTGTACAGCAGGTACATATGACATCGCAAAGATCGTGATTATGGATTCTGCCAGGATTCAGGAGGAAGATTACGAGTACTGGAAAAAGAAAAACCCTCAAAGGAGTTTTGTCCGGCGAGGTCCTCTGTATACCGCGTTTGATGCTTTGGAAACAATCGGGTACTTCCACAAAATGGTTGAGTATGAAAGCTCTGTCACCTTAAGCAGTACGGTAAAGGCGCGGTTCAGGGACGCAGGCCATATCTTCGGAGCAGCCTTTATAGAAATCGATATTAAGGGCTTCGGACGAATTATATTTTCCGGTGATATCGGCAACAAGGAAAAGCCGATAATCAAAGATCCTGTCATGCCGCGCACAGCAGATGTGGTTGTCATTGAAGGCACGTACGGGGACAGACAGCATAAGGAAATTGGTCCTTCGGTTGAGGAACTGAGAACGGCAATCACTGATACATTCAAAAGAGGGGGGAATGTTCTTATTCCCACCTTTGCGATTGAGCGCGCCCAGGAACTGCTCTATTTCCTGAGGGAATTTTATGATAAAAAACAGATCCCGAAGTGCAAGGTCTTTCTTGACTCACCAATGGGAATTAGCGTCACAAAGGTTATGAGAAAGTATCCTCAATATTTTGACAAAGAAACTGCGGAATTAATTCAAAGAAACACGGATCCTCTTGTTTTCCCGTGGCTTGAATTTACAAAATCCCAGGAAGCTTCGCGGCAGATTAACCTCATGAAAAGCAAGGCAATTATTCTGGCAGGCTCTGGCATGTGCACAGGAGGCAGAATCAAGCACCACCTCAAACGCAACATCTGGCGAAAAGAATCCACGATCGTATTTGTGGGCTATCAGGCTCAGGGTACTCTGGGACGCCATATAGTAGATGGAAAAAGCGAGGTCAAGATTTACGGCAAACCATACCGGGTACATGCAAAAGTCCATACAATAGGCGGATTTTCTGCTCATGGGGATAGAGCTATGCTTACGGAATGGCTGGAGCACACCGGAAGACCGGATCACTTATTTCTGGTACATGGTGAAAAGAAGGCCCTGTCATCCTTCAAGTCCGTATTAGACCAGAATAACAGGGCAAAGCAGGTTCATATTCCAACAATGGACAGTGCACATCCTTTGTAATAGTGGGGTACCTTTTGCTCTCTCTCTTTTTCAAGGAAAATCGCAGCAAAATGAACCCGCCATATGGGGATTCATCCCCATTTCCAATTAATCAATCCAACTAAAAAAAGCGCCCTGAAATTCAGGACGCCCTGGTCATTATAAATTATTGCGAAATATTTACTTTTCGTTACTCTTTTTCTTTTTCCTTGTCCTTTTTCTTTTCCTTTTTCTTTGGTTCCTCTTTTTTACCCGTTAATGCGTCATAATCAACAAACTCAAGAAGTGCCATCGATGAGTTGTCTCCGGCACGGTAGCGTGTTTTTAATACGCGAAGATACCCGCTTTCTCTCTTTATTGCCGGGGCTATTTCATTAAAGAGCTTCGATATAGTTTTGTTGTTGGGAATTCGGGAAAGGGCCAGTCTCCTTGACTGCAGGTCTCCTTTTTTCCCAAGGGTGATTAAACGTTCAGCAATCTTTTTGGTTTCCTTCGCCTTTGCTACGGTGGTTTCTATTTTCAGATGGTCCACCAGGGAGACTACGAGATTCCTTAACATCGCTTTTCTGTGGTTTGTATTTCTGCTAAAACTTTTCCCGGCTATTCTATGTCGCATTTTCCGTCCTCTTCATTGATGCCAGCTTCTGTAACGCATCCGGATCTACTCTCATATTAAAGTGCAGCCCCATCAGTTCTATGAGTTCTTTAATTTCATTTAATGATTTTCTTCCAAAGTTTTTGGTTCTCAGCATCTCACCTTCGGTCTTCTGTACCAGCTCTGCCAGGGTAGCAATGTTGGCATTTTTCAGGCAATTGTAGGAACGCACTGAAAGTTCAAGCTCTTCAACACTTTTCAGGAGATTCTCATTTAGCTCGACCGGCTGGTCATCAAACAAATCATCCACGATTCCCAGGTCTCGTTCATTTGCTTCTGCAGGTGCAATTTCTGTCGTATCTTCTTCTGCTTCGACACTGTCAAGAAAGAAGAGAGACAAATGCTCTCTGAGGATACCAGCAGCCTGGGCCACAGCGTTTTGAGGGGTCACACTTCCATCTGTCCAGATCTCCATAATGAGTTTGTCATAGTCTGTTGAACGGCCAACTCTCGCTCCCTCGATCCAGAAGTTGACTTTGCGCACAGGTGTAAAAATCGCGTCTATCGCAATCGTATCAATAGCTGCGTCTTCATTTTTGTTCAGGTCAGCAGTCACATACCCTTTGCCTTTTTCAAGGGTAAGCTCCATTGAAACCTCTACCCCTTTTTCAAGGGTCAAGATGTGCTGATCAGGGGTAAGCACTTCTACATGAGCGCCTGTGGCATCTTTACCCTTCACATCAGCCGGCC
Source organism: Thermodesulfovibrionia bacterium (assembly GCA_947259645.1). Taxonomy (GTDB): domain Bacteria; phylum Nitrospirota; class Thermodesulfovibrionia; order UBA6902; family UBA6902; genus Glo-13. Next base: position 4,487 of record CAMYND010000051.1, read on the forward strand.
CCTTCACATTAATTGTAACCACCTGGGGCTCATCAGAATGCATTTTAAACCTGACCTGCTTTACATTGAGCACAATATCAACGATATCTTCCTTTACCCCTGTAAGCGTGGAAAACTCATGAAGAACTCCCGGTATTCTTATTGATGTCACAGCCGCACCCTCTATAGAGGAGAGAAGTACTCTGCGTAAAGAACTACCGATTGTCGTACCAAATCCTCTCTCAAAGGCTTCGACACTAAGTTTACCGTATGTATCTGTCAGGCTATCAGAATCAAAATTTATATTTTCAGGTAATTGAAAGCCTTTATTCCTTAGATCCATTAAGCCTCCTTATAACTTCACAGTTAATCAAAATCACTGTTTCCGTAATGTTTCTCTTTCAGATTTATGTTATTTAGAATATAACTCTACTATTAATTGTTCCTGAACAGGCAGTTCAATTTCTTCCCTTGACGGGTTATGAAGCACCTTTCCCTTGACGTTTGACACGTCCATTTCAACCCAGGCAGGGATTCCCCGGTGTTCCATCTTGGCTATATTTTCCTCGATGATACTTATCTTTTCACTGCCTTCCTTAAGGCTGATCTCATCACCGGGACGAATCAGGCAGGAAGGGATATTTACTCTTCTGCCGTTCATTCTAACGTGGCCATGAAGGACTATCTGTCTTGCCTGCCTGCGGTTTGAGGCAAGTCCAAGGCGATATACTACATTATCAAGCCGCCTCTCCAGGAGCTGGAGCAGATTACTGCCTGTGATGCCCTTTTTCCTGTCAGCGAGATGATAATATTTCCTGAACTGCCGTTCAAGCACACCATATGTTTCTTTGGCTTTCTGCTTTTCCCGTAACTGAAGCGCGTAATCTGACATTTTTCTTCTGCGCTGTCCATGAGCACCCGGTGGATACTTCCTTCTCTCAACTGCACATTTATCTGTATAACATCTGTCCCCTTTCAGGAACAGCTTTTCGCTTTCTCTTCTGCACAGCCTGCAGAGCGCATCTCTATATCTCGCCACTATACTCTTCTCCTTTTGGGTGGTTTCGTACCATTGTGAGGAACCGGAGTCACATCTTTGATCAGACCGATTTCAAGACCTGCACCCTGGAGTGCGCGAATTGCGGATTCCCTGCCTGCGCCCGGACCTTTGACAAATACGTTTATCTGCCTCATTCCGAACGCCATCGCTTTTCTGGCAGCGTTGTCTGATGCTATCTGGGCCGCGTAGGGGGTACCCTTCCTCGATCCCTTGAATCCCTGACCGCCTGCTGACGCCCATGCAACTACATTGCCGTTCTTGTCAGCGATGCTAATTATTGTATTATTGAATGTGGCCTGTATATAAGCGTCACCTGTGTGGACAACCTTCTTCTCTTTTTTACCGCCTTTTTTCTTTTTCTGGGCCATTTATCGTGCTCCCTTCTTCTTCATGCCGCCGATCGCTTTTTTCGGCCCTTTTCTTGTACGCGCATTTGTGCTTGTTCTCTGTCCGCGCACCGGAAGCCGAGACCTGTGTCGCATCCCTCTGTAGCTGCCGATATCCTGAAGTCTTTTTATGTTCATCGCGATGTCGCGTCTCAGGTCACCTTCGACCTTGAGGTCGCTGTCAATAATATTCCTCAGTTTGACACCGTCTTCATCTGTCAAGTCTTTCGTTTTTTTATTGGGATCGATTCCTGTTTCAGAAAGTATTTTCTGGGACAATGTTCTTCCAATCCCAAAAATCCTCGTCAGGCTTATCTCCATTCTTTCGTTTCTCGGTAAGTCAACTCCTGATATTCTCACTTTATCTCCTTCTCAGAGTTATATTAATACTGAACGTAAAATATGAACTACTCAATACTCGTTATCCCTGCCGCTGCTTGTGCTTCGGATTGCTGCATATAACCCTGACGACACCGGCTCTTTTTATCACTTTGCATTTTGAACAAATCGCTTTTACTGATGACCGCACTTTCATAAAAAAATCTCCAATCCGATACAGCGGAAAATACTTTTTTATCCTTAATGCCTACTTAAATCTGTATGTTATCCTGCCTTTTGTAAGGTCATAGGGTGACAGTTCAACAGTAACTTTGTCTCCCGGCAATATTTTAATGAAATGCATGCGCATCTTCCCTGAAACATAGGCCAGTATATTCTGGCCGTTTTCAAGTTCGACCCTGAACATGGCGTTTGGCAAGTTCTCAAGTATCTTGCCGGAAACCTCTATGGCATCTTCTTTTGGCATTTCAGAACTAATAATTATAATGATTTTCTATAATTTAGTCAAGACAGTTTGTCCGTCTTTTGTAATAGCAACAGTATGCTCAAAATGGGCCGACAGACTCCTGTCCTTTGTTATTGCTGTCCATCCGTCATTTTCTATTATTACTTCCCAACTTCCGGCATTTACCATCGGCTCTATTGCCAGGGTCATTCCCTCTTTGAGCCGGGGTCCTTCGCCCGGTTTTCCGAAATTCGGTATCTGAGGCTCTTCATGAAGGCTTCTTCCTATACCATGACCAACAAAGTTCCTTACCACGGAAAACCCCGCGGATTCTGCACATTGTTGAATCCGTGCCGATATATCGGAGAGTCTGTTTCCGGCAACAGCAGCCTCTATTCCGGCTTGAAGAGAGGCTTCAGTTACAGACAAAAGCTTTTCCGCTTTTTTGCTTATCCTGCCTACCGGCAATGTAACTGCAGCATCACCATAAAAACCCTTGTGAAACACCCCTACGTCGAGGCTTATGATGTCACCTTCTTCGAGCTTTGTCTTTGACGGTATCCCATGGACTACCTGTTCATTTACTGACGTACAGACGCTCGCGGGATAGCCTTTGTATCCCTTAAACGCGGGCTTTGCCTTTTTTGAAACTATATAGGACTCAGCCAATGCATCAAGGTCAATAGTTGTAACCCCGGGAGATACATTTTTCCGAATCTCTCCCAGTACTTCGGCCACAATGCGGCTTGCTTCGGCCATGCGCTTAATTTCATCAGGGGTTTTTATTTCTATCAACTATAATTCTTTTTGCTCTTCGAATATATTTATAAGGCTTAACTCCGCCTTCCCCGTACCCTGCCTTTTTTCAGAAATCCGTCATATGACCTGGTTACGAGGTGAGATTCCATCTGAGAAATAGTGTCAAGGGCTACACCAACAATAATGAGTATCGATGTTCCGCCAAAATAAAATGGCATATTAAAGTATCCTCGCAAAATATCTGGCAATATACAAACCGCCGAAAGGTAGACCGCTCCTCCAAAGGTTATTCTGGCAAGAACGCGGTAGATATAATCCGATGTCTTTTGCCCTGGCCTCACCCCCGGAATAAAGCCTCCGTATTTTTTAAGGTTATCCGCTATATCTACAGGATTAAAGGTAATTGATGTATAAAAGTAGCAGAAAAAGAATATCATTGCCACGTAAATAAAGGTATAGAAAATCGTCCCCGGTGTCAGCTGTCTCGCGAGAGACTGGACCCAGGGAATAGCTATAAACCCGGCTATGGTGGCGGGAAACATTATTATGGAAGAAGCAAATATCGGGGGAATAACGCCCGCGGTATTGACCTTCAATGGTAAATGGGTGCTCTGACCGCCATAGACTTTTCTGCCGACGACCCGCTTGGCGTACTGAATGGGAATTTTTCTCTGGCCGCGTTCCATAAATACGATAATCCCGATAACCACTATCATTACGACAATCACCGCAATCATAACCAGAATATGCAGTTCTCCGGCCCTGACCAGGTTTATACTGTTGATTACCGCTGCAGGGAACCTCGCGATTATGCCGGCAAATATGATGAGAGATATTCCATTTCCTATTCCCCGCTCGGTGATCTGTTCACCAAGCCACATAAGAAAAGCTGTCCCGGACGTCATGGTGATCATTGTCATCAACCGGAACGCCCAGCCCGGATTGGCCACAATTGGCTGATTGTCCAGGCCAGTCATCGCTTCTATGCCGACTGCGATACCTATCGACTGAATAATACTGATAAAAACCGTCCCGTATCGTGTATACTGTGTGATCTTTTTTCGACCAGCCTCACCTTCTTTGGCAAGTCTCGCAAGAACAGGGATCACAACAGTCAACAGCTGCAGAATAATGGAAGCACTGATATAGGGCATGATACCAAGTGCAAAAATTGTGGCCCTTGACAGCGCACCCCCTGAGAACATATCAAAAAATCCCATAAGCGCGCCGCCCTTCGTGGTCAGGAGGTCGCTGAGGGCTTCACTGCGGATTCCCGGGGTCGGTATATGGGCGCCAATCCTGTAAACAGCAAGAAGGCTGAGCGTAAAGATGATTCTGCTCTTAAGCTCAGCTATTTTAAATACATTCTGGAAACTGTTGACAATGCTCACGATATGGTCAGGTGATATTTTTTACAATTCAACGTGGAATACTCAGGCATGTACATTCTGTATTCAGGCTGTTCCACAGATTTATTATTCGTTAAATTATTATTTTTGAATCGTCTCAACACTGCCTTGAGCCTTGGTGATCTTTTCCTTTGCGGAATTACTGAAGGCATGGGCCTTTACTGATATTACCTTTGTAATTTCACCCTGACCGAGAATCTTTATACCATCCTTCATATCCTTGACAACCCCTTCGCTCACAAGAAATTCGGGGGTTATGTCGGTCTCAGTAAGCTTATCAAGTGTTGAAAGGTTTACGATCGCGTACTGCTTTTGAAAGATGTTAGTAAATCCTCTCTTGGGCAATCTGCGCTGCAGAGGCATCTGCCCACCCTCAAAGCCGGGCTTCACACCGCCGCCGCTTCTTGAATTTTGGCCTTTATGTCCCCTGCAAGAAGTTTTTCCGTGACCTGATCCTGGCCCCCTTCCAACTCTTTTTCTTTTTTTTCTGCTTCCGGGATATGGTTTAAGATCTGATAGTTTCATTTATTCCTCCCCACCTTCACGTACCTCAAGCATGTGAGAAGTTTTGTGAATCATACCTCTGATTGATGGTATGTCATTATGAAGCACAGTCTGGTTTATTTTTCTCAACCCAAGTGCCCTGATTATCTTTCGATGCTTTTCCGGCCTTCCAATTACACTTCTTTTTAGCGTTATATTAAGCTTTTTCATTTGCTGCCTTCCGTTGCTCCTCTTCTGGTTTTCCCGTCCTTCTTGCGACTGTTGATGCATCCTTAAGCTTGGTAAGTCCGTCAATAGTTGCTCTCACCGTATTAAATGGATTGCGGCTTCCCAGGGATTTAGCGACGATATTCCTTATTCCAGCTACTTCCATGACCGCCCTTACCGGGCCTCCGGCAATAAGACCGGTACCAGGTCTCGCCGGCAACATAACGACTTTACCCGCTCCAAACACTCCGTCTATCTGATGGGTGATCGTTCCATCTTTAACCGGTATTTTGACAAGTGATCTTTTAGCCTGCTCAACAGCTTTCCTGATCGCTTCAGGAACTTCCTGGGCCTTTCCTTTACCAAAACCGACATGACCATCCTCATCACCGACAACCACCAGCGCGCTAAAGGAAAATCTTCTTCCTCCCTTTACTACCTTGGCAACTCTGTTAATATATATCACCTTGTCTTTTAATACTGCAAGGCTCTCCGGGTCAATTCTGCCCACTATTCCTCCATACAAATATTTATTGTTATGTTCATTAAAATTTCAGTCCGTTTTCTCTGGCTGCATCTGCGAGGGCCTTGACTCTCCCATGATAAAGATATCCGGCCCTGTCAAAGACCACCTGTTTGATACCTTTTCCTGACGCCCTCTGGGCAATCAACTGCCCGACAGTCTTTGCAGCTTCAATATTTCCGCCATCGTTGATTTTGCCCTTTAGCTCCTTGTCGATACTGGAAGCTGCGGTAAGAGTGATACCGGAATAATCATCTACGACCTGGGCATAAATGTGCTTAACGCTTCTGAACACATTGAGCCTTGGATGGTCCGGAGTGCCGACAACTTTTTTTCTGACTCTCAACTGCCTTTTTTTTCTTGCTTTTACTCTCTTCGTACTCAAAATTCACCTCTATACTTAAATCATTCTGTTTATTTCATAAAAAAGAACGCTGTTATTTACCTGCCTTACCTACTTTAAGCCGCACTATCTCATCGCTGTATCTGACGCCCTTGCCCTTGTAACAGTTCGGCGGCCTCAGCGCACGGATATTTGCAGCAACCTGTCCGATCAACTGCTTGTCTATACCTTCAAGAGTCAACTGGGTCTGTTTCTTGTCAACTGCTGCTGTTATTCCTTCAGGCAGCTGAAACTCAACAGGATGTGAGTATCCAAGTGAAAAAGAAACACTGCGCCCCTGAACCTGGGCCCTGTATCCCACACCGATTATGTCCAGCACTCGTTTATACCCGGCACTCGTCCCTGTTACCATGTTTGATATTATGCTCCTTGTTGTACCGTGCAGCGCTCTGATATCTTTTAATTCCGATGGCCGTTCAACAATAATGGTTTTGTCCTTCATCGAAACTTTCATGACTGACGGAACATTCCACTTGAGTTCCCCTTTGGTGCCCTTCACTGTTATGTGGCTGCCGCTCACTTTAACATCCACGCCATCCGGTATTTGTATCGGGTTTTTTCCTACTCTTGACATTGTCTTTATCTTATTCCTCTCACCAGTAAGGGCATACGCTGTTTTCCCTTACAAGACATTAATGTTACCATACATTACATATGACTTCTCCGCCAATACCATCACGGCGGCACACTTCATCAGTCAATATTCCACTGGATGTGGACACGATGGCAATACCATACCCGCCCATTACATTGGAGATTTCTGTTTTGTCCACATATACTCGTCTGCCAGGTTTACTGACCCTCTTCAAACCGGTAATTACTTTCTCTTCACCATCAAGATACTTCATGGAAATTCTGATAATTCCCTGCTTCCTGTCTCTCAGGACCTTGAAGCTTTTAATAAATCCTTTTTCCTTCAGAATTTTGGTCAGTTCAATTTTCATTTTTGAAGCAGGTATGTCAACCTTCTCCAGCTTTGCCATGTTGGCATTCCTGATTCTTGTCAGCATATCTGCTATTGGATCCGTCATCATAATTGCTATCCCTCTACCAGCTAGATTTTGTTACCCCGGGTATCATGCCTTTCAGCGCATGAGTCCTGAAGCATATTCTGCACATTCCAAATTTTCTTAGATACCCTTTCGGCCTGCCGCATAACTCACACCTGTGATATGCTCTTACTTGAAACTTGGGAGGCCTCTTCTGCTTTGCGATAAGACTCTTTTTAGCCATTGGTTATTCCTTCCTGCATGGTTAATTCCTGAAAGGCATTCCAAAATATTTAAGCAATGCCTTACCCTCCTCGTCGGTCTTTGCGGATGTAACAAATACTATGTCCATCCCATGAATGTTTACAACTTTGTCATAATTGATTTCAGGAAATATTATCTGTTCCTTTATCCCGAGCGCATAGTTGCCCCGACCATCAAAAGCCTTTTGAGGAATCCCCCTGAAATCACGTATTCTGGGCAGCGCGAGGCAGATAAATTTATCCAGAAAATCATACATCCTCTCGCCTCTCATCGTTACCTTGCACCCTATCGGCGTTCCCTCACGAAGCTTAAATGCTGCAATCGACTTCTTCGCTTTTGTAATGACTGCCAACTGTCCCGATATAACGGCCAACTCTTTGGCTGCCGCCTCCAAAGGTTTCACGTCCTGTATTGCCTGGCCCATGCCAACATTAAGAACAATGCTTTTAATGACAGGAACCTGCATCACACTCTTGTACGAAAAATCCTTCATTAAACCCGGAACAATTTCTTTTAAATATTTATCCTTAAGCCTGGTCATAAACTATTCAATAACCTCCCCGCATTGTTTACAGTCCCTTATTTTCTTCCCGTTCTCCAGTAGCTTGTTGCCTATTTTTGTGGGCTTGTCACATTTCGGGCAGAGGAGCATCACATTTGATCTCTTCAAAGGCGCTTCCCTTTCTATAATTCCGCCCTGCTGGTATTTTTTACTCGGCTTCATATGCTTCTTTATCATATTCAGCCTCTCAACTACGACTCTGTCCTTTGCCTTCTCTACACTCAGGACTCTGCCTTTTTTGCCTTTTTCATCGCCGGTAATTACCAGCACTGTATCATTTTTCTTAATATCTAAACCCATGTTCTCCTCTTTACAGAACCTCCGGTGCGAGAGAGACTATCTTCATATACTCTTTCCATCTCAACTCTCTCGCCACTGGCCCGAATATTCTGGTTCCGACCGGTTCTCCCTCTGCATTAATTAGAACTGCGGCATTCTGATCAAATCGAATATAGGACCCATCGGGTCGTCTCGTGGCCTTTTTGGTTCGTACAACCACAGCCTTGGCAACAGTGCCCTTCTTTATAGCGCCGTTCGGCTCCGCATCCTTTACCGTAACTACTATTTTATCTCCAATTCTTGCGTATCGTCTGTGAAACCCACCGAGCACCCGTATGCACAAGACTTTTTTTGCGCCTGAATTATCAGCAACTACCAGTACACTTTCCTGTTGAATCATTGGTTTCCTCTTCTTACAATCTCATGGACTTTCCATCTCTTATCTTTACTCAAGGGCCTTGATTCGATTATTGAAACATGATCGCCTGTCTTACAGGCGTCTTCAGCATCATGGGCCTTGAACTTGGTAATCTTCTTAATAGTCTTTTTATAGACTGGATGCTGTGTTATTCTGGTTACAGCGACAACGATTGTCTTACTCATCTTGTCACTGATTACTTTACCTGTATAAACTTTCTTTGGCATGGAACCTTCCCGTATACTTTAATTATTTACTTCCCTTAATTTTTCGTTTATTACTGTCAAGACCCTGGATATCTCTCTCCTGACCTGCTTGATCATCATCGGATTTTCCATTTCACCGGTTACTTTCTGAAAGTTCAGGTTGAACAGTTCTTTCCTCAGATTTATCTCTTCCTGTTTGAGCTCATCCACGGTCAATGTCCTAAATTCAGACGCTTTTTTCATATTATCCAATCCTCTTTACAAATTTTGTTGCAATTGACAGCTTGTGTGATGCCAGCCTCAAAGCTTCTTTTGCAACTTCTTCCGAAACACCTGCCATCTCGTACATAATCCTGCCGGGCTTTACCACAGCTACCCATGACTCCGGTGCGCCTTTACCTTTACCCATTCTTGTTTCAGCCGGCTTCTTTGTTAAGGGCTTATCAGGAAAAATCCTGATCCATACCTTACAGCCTCTTTTTACATGTCTATTGATCGCAATTCTCGCAGCCTCAATCTGTCGATTTGAAATCCAGCCCGGTTCAAGCGCCTTAAGCCCAAACTCTCCAAAAGAGACGTCAGATCCACGGTATGCTTTGCCGTTCATCCGGCCCTTCATCATCTTCCTGAATTTAACCTTTTTGGGCATTAACATGATAAATTCTCTCCTTAAGCTTCAGCACCTGCAGTTTGCGCGATAGGATTCTGAAGTATATCTCCCTTGTATATCCAGACTTTAACGCCAATTCTCCCGTAGGTTGTTTTGGCTTCTGCAACTCCATAATCAATATCTGACCTGAATGTATGAAGCGGAACACGACCTTCCCTATACCATTCATCCCGCGCAATTTCAGCGCCTCCAAGTCTGCCGGAACAGGCCACCTTAATTCCCAATGCCCCGAAACGCCGCGATGATGCGACCGCTTTCTTCATAGCCCTCCTGAAGGCGATTCTCTTTTCCAGCTGCATTGCAATGTTCTCCGCAACAAGCTGTGCATCCAGCTCGGGCTTTCTGATTTCTTTTATATCTATCGACATCTCTTTTCCGGTTATTTTTTCAAGCTGTTTCTTGAGCTTTTCAACTTCAGCCCCTTTTTTCCCTATGATAATACCGGGACGGGCAGTATGAATAGTCGCTTTCAGTTTCTGGCCGGTTCTCTCTATTTCTACTTTGGGGACGCCTGCATGGGACAGTTTTTCCTTAACATATTTTTGAACAGCGAGATCCTCATGTAGCATTTGCTTATAGTTTTTCTTTGCATACCAGCGGGAATCCCACGTCTTTATTATCCCAAGTCTAATTCCTATAGGGTGTGTCTTTTGCCCCAAAATATATCCTCCCAGATTTTACTCTTCCAAAATTAATGTTATGTGACTTGTCCGTTTCCTGATTACGTCCGCCCGGCCCTGTGCTCGAGGCATCATTCGCTTCATAGTCGGGCCCTGATCCACATATATCCGAGAAATCTTCATAGATTCCGGATCTGCAACCTTCTTCTGCTCAGCGTTTGCCATGGCAGACTTTAAGACTTTCGCAACGAGTTTTCCGCCCTTATGGGGAAGGAAGTTCAGGTTTATCATAGCGTCACCAGCCTGCCTGCCCATAATGAGATTTGTAACTCTTCTTACTTTTCTCGGTGATATCCTTGCGTATTTCAGTATTGATTTGGATTCCATGTTACTGTTCCTCTTATTTATCTTTTATCCTTCTTATCGCCTGAATGCCCTCTGTAAGTCCGCGTTGCTGAAAACTCACCAAGTTTATGGCCAACCATATTTTCAGTGACATACACAGGGATAAACTTTCTCCCGTTATGAACAGCCAATGTATGGCCGATAAAGTCGGGAACTACTGTAGATCTCCTCGACCAGGTCTTAATAACATTTCGCTCGTTTTTCTCATTCATCGAGAGTATTTTCTTCAATAGTTTCGGATCTACGTAAGGTCCTTTTTTCAGTGATCTAGGCAACCTTTTTCCTCCTGAGTATAGTTACTGTCATTTCTGTTTTCTTCTTCTGACGATAAGCCGGTCAGTTTTCTTGTTTTTCCTGGTCTTTTTTCCCTCAGGCTTACTCCATGGTGATACGGGCGGCCTTCCTCCCGAGCTCTTACCTTCACCACCGCCAAGAGGATGGTCTACAGGATTCATTGCTACACCCCGTACATGGGGCCTCTTCCCGAGCCAGCGGCTTCTACCGGCCTTTCCAACAGATATATTTTCATATTCGGCATTGCCTACCTGTCCAATAGTAGCCATACATTCAGAAGGCACAAACCTCACTTCCGATGACGAGAGTTTCAACTGGCAGTGTTTGCCGTCTTTCGCGACAAGTTGAGCATAGGTTCCGGCACTCCTGGCGATCTTCCCGCCCTGACCCGGTCTCAACTCAATGTTGTGAATGATCGTTCCCAGAGGAATATTTTTCACCGGGAGCGCGTTTCCGGATTTAATTTCAGAGTCCGGACCTGAAGCCAGCATTTCACCAACCTTTACCCCCAGGGGGGCAAGAATATACCGTCTCTCACCATCAGCGTATTTCAGCAACGCTATGTTTGCGGTTCTGTTCGGGTCATACTCTATCGTTTCTATTGTGCAGGGGATATTAGCCTTGTCACGCTTGAAATCTATGATACGGTAGGCTCTTTTGTGGCCTCCGCCTTTCTGCCACATGGAGATACGTCCTGAACTACTCCTTCCACCGGTCTTTTTGATCGGACGGACCAGCGGTTTATATGGCTTTGTTGTGGTGATTTCAGAAAAATCTGTACCGCTTCTGAATCGTGTGCCTGCTGATGTTGGTTTAAACTTTCTTACACCCATTTATACACCTTCTATAAAATCTAGTTTTTCGCCTTCTTTGAGTTTAACTATGGCTTTTTTCCAGTCAGGTCTTTTCCCTTCATTTTTGCCCATGCGTTTTGTCTTCCCTTTGTAATTCATGGTAGAAACCCGGTCAACCTTGACTTTAAATATCTCTTCGACTGCTCTCTTTATCTCAACTTTATTGGCATCTTTCGCTACCTTAAAAAGCACCTTGTTGTCTACCTCTTTCAGCAGCGTGCCTTTTTCTGTCAGCATCGGCTCCAGGAGCACTGTATATATACTTTTCATCCTAAATAAGCCTCTTCCATTCGTTTGATCGCGTCTTTAGCTATGAGCAACTTCTCATGACTTAATATCGCAGTGACATTTAGTTCACTGACCCTTTTAACATTGACCTTGGGTATGTTGCGGACACCAAGCTCAAGGGACTCGTTCTTTTCCGGAATGATCATGAGCACTTTATCTGTAAGCCCCAGTCCATTCAGCATTTCCTTGACAGCTTTTGTCTTTGGCTCCGATACAGTCAGATCATCCACAACAAGAACTTCCCCATCGGCAAATTTCGCGCTCAATGCTGAACTAAGCGCAAGCCACTTCATTTTCTTGGGAAGTTTATAGGAATAGTCTCTTGGATGCGGGCCAAAAACTGTTCCGCCCCCTTTCCATAAAGGAGACCTGATAGTGCCGGCCCTCGCCCTGCCCGTACCTTTTTGCTTATAGGGTTTCCTGCCTCCGCCTCGAACATTACCACGAGTCTTTGTGGAGGCATTACCAAGCCTTTTATTTGCATTGTGATTTCGGACAACTTCATGGAGCAGACCGTTTTTGACTTCCACCGCAAAAATCTCGTCAGGCAGGTCCGCCTTACCCTGCGAGGTATTGTTTTTTCCTATTATATCAACCTGTGGCATCAGCCTTCCTTTACAGCAACGGGCGCATTGGACTTCAATATAAGGTAACCACCTTTTGCGCCCGGAACCGCACCTTTCACAAGGATTAAATTCTGCTCTTTTCGTATATCTATTATTTCAATATTTCTTACTGTAATGTTCTTGTTCCCCATCTGTCCGGGCATTCCAACATTTTTCCAGACTCTTGAAGGAGAAGCTCCCTGCCCGATCGACCCGGGCGCTCTCCCGAACATCGACCCGTGAGATCCTGGGCCGCCTCCGTAGTTATGTCTCTTCATTACGCCCTGAAAGCCTTTTCCTTTTGAGGTTCCCGTAACAGAAAGTTTTTCTCCTTTTGAAAAAATATCAACGGTAATTTCATCGCCGGCATCAAAGCCTTCCATCTTAATCTCTTTTAAAAATCTGTAGGGAGGTATTGATGCCTTTTTAAAATGGCCGCTCATCGGTTTAGTAACATTCTTTTCCTTCTTAATTTCATCAAAACCGACCTGAACCGAATCATACCCGTCCCGTTCTCTCTCTTTTTTCTGCACAACCCTCGCCGGACCGGCTTCAATGACCGTTACAATCTCCATGCGCCCGTCTTCCTGAAACACCTGGGTTATGCCTAATTTTTTTCCTAATATACCCTTCATAGCTTTATCTCTACATCCACTCCGGCCGCGAGATCCAGTTTCATCAACGCGTCAACTGTCTGGGGGGTTGGATTTAATATATCAAGCAGTCGTTTATGCGTTCTTATTTCAAACTGTTCCCTGGATTTTTTGTCTACATGAGTAGACCTGAGAACAGTTATCTTATGTATTCTTGTTGGCAGCGGCACAGGGCCGGCGATTCTTGCACCGGTTCTCTTTGCTGTGTCTACTATTTCTCTCACTGACTGGTCAAGCAGCCTGTGGTCATATGCCCTCAAATTTATCCTGATTTTTTCGTTCATTTTTGTTTTCTCGATTTCCTTATCCGTCGTTCTCCGACTGGCGTCTTATTCAATAACTTCCGTTACAACACCGGCACCAACTGTCCTGCCGCCCTCCCGTACTGCGAAGCGCAGCTCCTTCTCCATCGCTATCGGCGCTATCAG